>NZ_MKRU01000112.1:0-32269 GCF_001897985.1 Microbacterium sp. 69-7
CGCGTTCTTGATGATCACGGATGCCTGATCCTCCGCGACCCGCAACACGTCCTCGAACCGCTCGCGCTCACGGGAGGACTCCGCGGCAGAGCTCACGAACTCCGCCGACAGGGTCTGCACCTTGTCCTCCGCATTGTCGGCCCGCGCGGACTGCACCGCGACTTCACCCTCCAGCTGCGCGACGCGCGCCTCCAGTCGCGTGAGCTCATCAGCGCGGTCCTGTGCCTCCTGCTGCGCCGTCTCGAGCCGACGGGCGAGCGCGTCGGCGTCGGCGCGACGGGCATCGCCGTCGGCCGTCAACGCGGCGAGGGCGGCATCCACGGCGGCGCGATCGTAGCCGCGGAAGACGGTCGGGAACGTGGCGGCCTCCCCGTCGGATCGGGAATCCTGCGACCCCGACATGAGGTCATCGAAGGCGGTGTGGTCGGACTCGTAGCGGTCAGTCATGGCAGCACTCCGAAGCGGCGCCTGCCACGGTGGGCACGGCGGCATGTCACCGACTCGGGCGCGCCGGCACGCGAATGATATCGGAGAAACCGATCGTCACCGTGTCGTCGTCAGCGACGCCCGAGCAGCAGATCGGCGAGGTTGGGCCGGAAGTGGCGCGCGACGTAGGTGACGGCTTCGTCGACGCCGAACGCCCGGGTCGAGTTGCCGACCCGCACCCACAGCTCGGTGCCGCCGCCCTGCGCGACGAAGACGGGCTCGGGTGCTCGCGGGCAGCGCACGGCGCAGACCGTGGCGCCGTCGATCTCGGCGAAGCGGATGCGCGGCATGGCGGCCGCGTTCTTTCCGAGGCTCGTCGCCAGCATGTCGCGCAGCCAGAGCTCGAAACGGTCGGCGTCGGGGGTGCGCAGGGTCGCGAAGTCGCGGTCCAGCCCGTGGACGCGACCCGCGTCGTCGACGCCGATGAGCAGTGTTCCGCCGGAGCTGTTGAGAAAGGCGGCGACGGTTTTCGCGACCACCTGCTCCATGCGGGCGTCCTTCTTGTCGTCACGGACGTTCCAGCGCGCGGTCTCCTTGAACTCGACGCGGTCGCTCTCGCCCCTCTCCAGGAGCGCCGCGACGTCGATGGCGCCGTCACGTCGCAGCAGTGCGGCGATGCCCGCGACGAGGAAAGACAGCCCGAGGCTGCTGCCGACCGCAAGCAGCAGCGCCGTCGGCATCCACAGTCTCAGCCCGACGAAGAACCAGCCCGCCAGGAAGAGCCCGAGGCTCACTCCCAGCAGCGACACGATCGTCATGACCGACAGCGGCAGGGACAGCCGAGCGCCGAAGAGGCGACGCAGCACCCACGCGATCATGAAGGACAGCAGCAGCGCGAGCGGCAGCGCGCCGGCGACCTCGACGAGCATCTCACTGCGGGGCACGGTGATCACCTGAAGACGAGGGACAAGGGACGACCGGCGATCAGCGCAGCGCGCCGACGCTGGCCAGAGCCAGCCGGATGAGTGTCGAGCGCCCGCCCTCCATTTCGGCAGCCAGCGCCTCCGACGATGCCTCTTCGGGGGTCATCCAGGTCACCTCCAGAGCATCCTGGCGCGGCTCGCACGTGCCGGTGACCGGGATGACGAACGCCAGCGACACCGCGTGCTGACGATCGTCGTGGAAGGCGCTGACTCCGGGCAGCGGGAAGTACTCGGCCACCGTGAACGGCACCGGCTGCGGCGGAAGCTGCGGGAACGCCATGGGACCCAGGTCGTTCTCGAGGTGCCGGAAGAGGGCATCACGGACCGTCTCGCCGTAGCGGACCCGTCCCGAGACGATCGACCGGGTGATCTCGCCCAGCGGCGTCGCCCGCAGCAGCACGCCCACCTGGGTCACCGCGCCGACGCCGTCGGTGCGCACCGGCACCGCCTCGACGTAGAGGATCGGCAGCCGTCGACGCGCCTCGGCGAGCTCGACGTCACTCAGCCAGCCGGGGTTACCGGCGCTTCCCGGCGTCGGCGAGCCGAACGATCCGTCGCCGAGGGGGTGCCCGGGCCGTCCCCCGCCGCTGCCGAAGCCGCGCAGCGGGTCACGGGGGTTCCCGTCGTCGTCGCGTTCGTTCGGATCGGGGTCGGGGGTGCGAACGGCCATGCCTCCATGTATACCCGTACCGCCGCCGGTGGCGCGCCCGTGCCGTCGGCCGGGCGGCGACGCGAGTGTCGGCGCCTCCTGCGAGGATGGTGGTCATGAGCGCGATCGCGATCGACGACGAGGCCGTCCTCTGGTCGGAAAGCCCCGAGACGCGGGCGGGCAGACCCCTCCTGCTGCTGCTGCACGGGTACGGCTCGGATGAGCGTGATCTTTTCGGGCTCGCTCCCTTCCTCCCGGACGCGTTCGTGCTGGCCGCGGTTCGTGCGCCGCTGGCACCGCCCTTTCCCGCCCCCGGCTGGTCGTGGTATCCCATCGAGGGTCTCGACGGCCGCTCGAGCGGAGCGGTGACGGCCGCCGCCGACGCCCTGATCGCGTGGATCGATCGGGCGACGGATGCCGAGACGATCGGCATCCTCGGCTTCTCTCAGGGCGCCGCGGTCGCTCTGCAGGCTCTGCGCCTGCAGCCCGATCGTTTCGCCTTCGTCGTGAACCTCGCCGGCTACGCAGACCCGTCACCCCTTCCGGGCGACGAGGTGCTCGCCGAACGTCGCCCCCCGGTCTTCTGGGGCCGCGGCGCGCGCGACGAGGTGATTCCCCCCGCTGCGGTCGCCCACACGGTGCAGTGGCTGCCCGCGCACGCGGAGCTGAGCGGCCGGGTCTACGCCGGGCTCACCCACAGCGTGTCGCAGGAGGAGCTCGACGACGTCCACGTCTTCCTCGACAAGCAGCTCGCCGCCGCGGGCTGACCCGGCTGTGGCCTTCCGCGTAGGGGTGGGTTAGGCTGTCGGCGTTCTTGTCCCGACCGTGAGGAAGACCGTTGAAGGGTTTCGACGCCGCGCTGTGATCCCGCGCTGAGCCGTCGACCCTCCGTCCCTCCTCGGACACCGGGTTCTCCGACGCGTCGGCGCATCTTTATCCGCGCCGGCCGTCGATCCCTCCCGTCGTCCGGGAATGGTGTCGTGCGCGCCTGCGCTCCGACACTGATCTCGTCAGTGTCATCGACACCGACAGGAGGCATCCATGCCCCACGCTTCTCCCGCGGTCGTGCTCGACCGCGTCACCTTCACCTGGCCCGACGGCACCGTCGCTCTCGACGACGTCTCCGGGGCCTTCGCCGATGTGCGCACCGGACTCATCGGACGCAACGGCGCCGGCAAGTCCACGCTGCTCGGCCTCATCGCGGGAGCCCTGATCCCGGCATCCGGCACGGTCGTGCGCAGCGGCACCGTCGATGTGATGCCCCAGCGGCTCACCGCCGACACCCGCGTCGCGGCACTCCTGGGCGTCGATGCGGCGCTGGATGCCGTGCGGGCCATCGCGTCCGGCGACGTCGATCAGCGCCACTTCGACGCGGTCGGCGACGACTGGGACATCGAGGCACGCGCCACGGCTGCGCTCGCCGAAGCGGGCCTTCCCGAGGACGCTCTCGACCGACGGGTGGGCGCCCTCTCCGGTGGCGAGGCCGTCCTCGCCGCCCTCGTCGGCGTGAGACTGCGCGGAGCCCCGATCGCGCTTCTGGACGAGCCGACCAACAACCTCGACCGTGACGCGCGGGCGCGCGTGCACGATCTGGTGCGCAGCTGGCGCGGCACGCTCATCGTCGTCAGCCACGACACGGCGCTGCTGGAGCTGACCGACTCGCGCGCTTTCTGCTCCGCGCAGACACGGTGCTGCGGCCCGTGGCGGCGCTGTCCGGCGGCGGGCGCTTCCGGCTGGCCCTGGCCTGCCTGGTGATGGCCGACCCACCGCCGCAGCTGCTGGTGCTCGACGAGCCGACGAACAACCTCGACCTCGGCACGGTCGACCAGCTTGTCGCGGCGCTGGCCGCGTTCCGCGGCGCCGTCGTGCTCGTCAGCCACGACGACGGGTTCCTCGAGCGGATCCGCCCCCACCTCGTGCTGGAGCTGCGCGAGGGCGTGCTGACCGAGATGCGGTTCGAGTGAGCGCGGATGCCGCGGGTCGCGGCATCCGCGGGGTCGACCGGCGCGAGCGCCGCGGCACGGGTCGGCTCGTCCGTTCCGTATTCAGTCCGCGCGAACGCGACGGCGGCGCGCGGACCCGGGTTCTCCAGGCGCCGGCGGGGTCCGGGGGCGGAGAGACTGAGGACGGAACAGGGCGAGCGGGGGACGGCGGGGCGCGCGCCGCAGCCGCGGCGTCCGGGTGCGCCCGTGTACGCCCGGCGCGAGCATCCGCCCGCGTGTCGGAGGTCCGCGGGATGATGGAGCGATGGCTGATGTGCTGGAGCGGTTCGGTCCTGCGACCCAGGACTGGTTCCGTGGTGCCTTCGCCCAGCCCACGAGCGCTCAGGCGGGGGCATGGGACGCGATCTCCGCGGGCAAGCACGCCCTCGTCGTCGCGCCCACCGGGTCGGGCAAGACGCTCTCGGCGTTCCTGTGGGCGATCGACCGCGTCTTCCGCGAGAAGGCCCCGGCCGCAGCGGCGGACGATGCCGATGCGCGCAAGAAGAGGGCGGCGAAGAGGAAGAAGGATGCCGCCGGCACGCGCATCCTCTACATCTCTCCGCTCAAGGCGCTCGGCGTCGACGTCGAGCGCAACCTCCGCTCGCCGCTGGTGGGAATCGGGCAGGCCGCGCGACGTCTCGGCATCCCCCTTCCCGAGGTCACCGTCGGCGTGCGCTCGGGAGACACTCCGGCCGCCGATCGCCGCAAGCTCATCGCCGACCCGCCCGACATCCTCATCACGACGCCCGAGTCGCTCTACCTGATGCTCACGTCGCAGGCGGCCGAGACCCTACGCGACGTCCACACGGTGATCGTCGACGAAGTGCACGCGGTCGCGGCGACCAAGCGCGGCGCGCACCTCGCGGTCAGCCTGGAACGGCTCGACGCCCTGCGTCGCGACGACGATCTCGATCGCCCTGCCGCACAGCGCGTCGGGTTGTCGGCGACGGTGCGCCCGATCGACGAGGTCGCGCGCTTTCTCGGCGGCTCCGCGCCGGTCGAGATCGTCGCCCCGCGTGCGACGAAGGCGTTCGATCTGCGCGTCGTCGTGCCGATGGCCGACATGCTCAACCCGCCCCCGCCACCCGAGCGGGCCGACCCCGAGACGAGCGCGGAGACGGATGCCGAGGGCGACGGGGACTGGTTCACTCCGTCACAGCCGTCCGAGATCACCGGATCGGTCTGGCCGCACGTGGAGGAGGCCATCGTCGACCGCGTGCTCGCTCACCGCTCGACGATCGTGTTCGCGAACTCGCGACGTCTCGCCGAGCGTCTCACGGGCCGCCTCAACGAGATCTACGCCGAACGGCTCGGTCTCGACCTTCCCGAGCAGACCGTTCCCGCCGCCACGATGGCCCAGGCAGGAGCGAGTGCCGGCGCCCCACCGGAGCTGGCAAAGGCCCACCACGGCTCGGTCTCGAAGGAGCAGCGTGCCCAGGTCGAAGACGAGCTGAAGCGCGGCATCCTGCGCTGCGTCGTCGCGACGAGCTCGCTGGAGCTCGGCATCGACATGGGCGAGGTCGATCTGGTGATCCAGGTCGAGGCGCCGCCGTCCACCGCCTCGGGCCTCCAGCGCGTCGGACGCGCGGGCCATCAGGTGGGCGAAGTGAGCCGCGCCGCCCTCTTCCCCAAGCATCGCGGCGATGTGCTGCACACCGCCGTCGTGACGGAGCGGATGCTGGCGGGCCAGATCGAGGCGATCAGCGTGCCGCAGAACCCGCTCGACATCCTCGCGCAGCAGACGATCGCCGCGTGCGCGGTGGGGCCGGTCGACGTCGAGGGGTGGTTCGAGACGGTGCGGCGCTCGGCACCGTTTCGCACGCTGCCCCGCTCGGCCTACGAGGCCACGCTCGACCTGCTCGCGGGCAAGTATCCCTCCGACGAGTTCGCCGAGCTGCGTCCCCGCGTCGTCTGGGACCGCGATCACGGCACGCTCACGGCGCGCCCCGGTGCGCAGCGCGTGGCGGTCACGAGCGGCGGCACGATCCCCGATCGTGGCCTGTTCGGCGTCTTCGTCGCCGGCGAGACGCGCAACGCCCGCGTGGGCGAGCTCGATGAGGAGATGGTCTACGAGTCGCGCGTGAACGATGTGTTCACCCTGGGCACCACGAGCTGGCGCATCGTCGAGATCACCCACGATCGCGTCAACGTCCTGCCCGCGTTCGGTCAGCCGGGAAAGCTGCCGTTCTGGCACGGCGACGGGCTCGGCCGCCCCGCCGAGCTGGGCGAGGCCCTCGGCCGGTTCTCGCGCGAGGTGGCGGCGGCGGATGCCGAGAAAGCGACCGCACGCCTGCGCGAATCGGGGCTCGACGACAATGCGATCGGCAACCTGCTGGCCTACCTCGACGAGCAGAAGGAGGCGACCGGCAGTCTTCCGACCGACCGCACCCTCACGGTCGAACGCTCGCGCGACGAGGTCGGCGACTGGCGGATCATCCTGCATTCCCCGTACGGCATGCACGTGCACGCGCCGTGGGCCTTGGCCGTCAACGCGCGCATCCGCGAGCGCCTGGGTGTCGAGGGCTCGGCCGTCGCGAGCGACGACGGCATCATCGCGCGGGTACCGGATGCCGAGAGCGAACCGCCCGGAGCGGAACTGTTCGTCTTCGAACCGGACGAGCTCGAGCAACTCGTCACCGACGAGGTCGGCGGCTCGGCGCTGTTCGCCTCCCGCTTCCGCGAGTGCGCGGCACGCGCCCTGCTGCTGCCCCGCCTCAACCCCAACAAACGCTCGCCGCTGTGGCAGCAGCGTCAGAAGTCGGCCCAGCTGCTGGAGGTGGCGAAGAACCACCCCACGTTCCCGATCATCCTCGAGACGCTCCGCGAAGTGCTCCAGGACGTCTACGACCTCCCGGCGCTGCTGCGCATCGCCCGCTCCATCGGCGACCGCCGCATCCGTCTGGTCGAGACCACCACGAGCACCCCCTCGCCGTTCGCCCGCGACCTGCTGTTCGGCTACGTCGGCGCCTTCATGTACGAGGGTGACTCGCCCCTCGCCGAGCGGCGCGCGGCGGCACTGTCGGTCGACCCCGCCCTGCTGGGCGAGCTGCTCGGCAAGGTCGAGATGCGCGAGCTGCTCGACCCCGCCGTCATCGCGCAGTTCGAGCGCGAGGCCCAGCGGCTCGACCCGTCGCGGCGCGTCCGCGGGCTGGAGGGCGTCGCCGATCTGCTGCGCCTTCTCGGACCGCTCGACGCCGCCGAGGTCGCGGCGCGACTGGCAGAGACGGCCACGCCGACGCAGGATGCGTCTGCCGGCGCCCCGCACACCACCACCGCGACCGCACCAGCACCTCCCCCGTCGGATGCCGAGACCGACGCGGCCGCACACGCGGCGGCATCCGCTTTCCTCGACCAGCTCGTCGCCGCGCGCCGCGCGATCCGCGTGAGTGTCGGCGGCGTGGAGCGAGTCGCGGCCATCGAGGACGCCGGCCGGCTCCGCGACGCTCTGGGAGCCGCGCTGCCCGTCGGCATCCCGCTGGCCTTCCTCGAACCCGTCGTCGACCCGCTCGCCGACCTGATCGCGCGCCACGCGCGCACGCACGGCCCGTTCCGCACGGCCGATGTCGCCCGGCGGCTGGGCATCGGCGCCGCCGTGGCCCGCCAGACGCTGCAACGACTGGAGTCGCAGGGGCGCGTGGCGAGCGGCTTCTTCCTGCCCGAGGGGGCGGCCCCGC
Organism: Microbacterium sp. 69-7; assembly: GCF_001897985.1. Taxonomy (NCBI): domain Bacteria; kingdom Bacillati; phylum Actinomycetota; class Actinomycetes; order Micrococcales; family Microbacteriaceae; genus Microbacterium; species Microbacterium sp. 69-7. The sequence goes on from NZ_MKRU01000112.1 coordinate 7,715, forward strand.
GATCGGTTCCCGGCGACGAGGGCGGCGCCCGCACCGGCGTCGACGACTTGGAATGGTGCGACAGCGAGGTGCTGCGACGCCTGCGCCTGCGCTCCCTCGCCGCGATCCGCGGCACCGTCGAACCGGTGGCGCCGGCCTCCTACGCGCGCTTCCTCCCGGCGTGGCAGCACATCGCCGGGGCGGCCGGCGGACGTCCACTCGAAGGCGTCGACGGTGTGCTCGCCGTCATCGAGCAGCTCGCGGGCGTGCCCCTTCCGGCGAGCGCCTGGGAGTCGCTGATCCTGCCCCTGCGGGTGAGCGACTACACACCGGCGATGCTCGACGAGCTCACCTCGACCGGCGACGTCGTCTGGTCGGGCCACGGCTCGCTGCCGGGCCGCGACGGTTGGATCGCCCTCCACCCGGCCGACACCGTGACCCTCACCCTCATCCCGGCCGAAGACCCGGAGGAGCCCTCCGCAGCGGAGCAGCGCATCATCGACGCGCTTCGCGCCGGTGGCGCGTTCTTCGCCGGTCAGCTGGCGGCGATGACGCAGGCGACGAGCGAACAGGCCGTCGTCGACGCGCTCTGGAACCTCGCCTGGACCGGACGGGTGACCAACGACACGTTCGCGCCCGTCCGCGGGCTCCTCGCCGGGGGCTCGCAAGCCCATCGCACGACACGACGCGCGCCCCGCGCCCGGATGTTCCGCGGCACCTCCATCCCGACGACCCTGACGGCCGCGCGCGCCGCCGCACCGCGCGCGCCGATGGCCGGGGGACGCTGGTCGCTGCTGCCCGAGCCGTCCGCCGACGGCGCACTGCGCGCGACGGCCTCGGCGAGCCTTCTCCTGGAGCGCTACGGCGTCGTCACGCGCGGCAGTGTGCAGGCCGAGGGCATCCCGGGCGGGTTCGCGCAGGCGTACCGTGTGCTCGCCGGATTCGAGGATGCCGGGCACTGTCGCCGCGGCTACTTCATCGAGAAGCTCGGGGCCGCACAGTTCGCGGCATCCGCCACCGTCGACCGCCTCCGCGAGTACGCCGCTCTTGCCGACCCGCCCCCGCGTCGCGCCGTGACACTCGCGGCCACCGATCCGGCCAACCCGTACGGCGCCGCGCTCGCCTGGCCGGCGCTCGAGGGCGTCGCGCATCGTCCGGGACGCAAAGCCGGCGGACTGGTCACGCTCGTCGACGGTGAGCTGGTGTTCTACCTCGAACGCGGCGGCCGATCGGCGCTCGTGTTCGACGACGACGACGAGGTGCTGGCCGCCGCGGCCGCGAGCCTCGTCACGACGGCGCGCACCCATCGCCTCGACACGCTCACGGTCGAGCAGGTGTCCGGAGCCTTCGTGTACGGCACCGCGGCGGGGCGCGCCCTGCAGGCCGCAGGGTTCGTCGAGTCCAGCCGCGGCCTCACTCTGCGGCGTCAGCGATGAGCCGCCTCACCGCGTGCCCGCCGGGAGCCGGTCGTGCCCGAGGGTGACACCGTCTTCCGCACGGCGCGGCGGCTGCACGAAGCGATCGCCGGCGCCGAGGTCGCACGCTTCGAGCTGCGCGTGCCGCGGTATGCGACGGCCGACCTCACCGGCGAGGTCGTGCACGAGGTCATCCCGCGCGGGAAACACCTCCTCATGCGCATCGGCTCCTTCACGCTGCACTCGCACCTGAAGATGGAGGGGCGCTGGCTGGTGTTCCGCCGCGGCGAGCGGTGGCGCGCCCCGGCGTACCAGGCGCGCGCGATCGTCGGCACCGCGGCGGTGGATGCCGTGGGCTTCGAGATCGCGATGGTCGACCTCGTTCCCACCGCCGACGAAGACGAGCTGGTCGGCCACCTCGGCCCCGACCTGCTCGGCCCGGATTGGGATGCCGAGGAGGCCGCGCGGCGCATCCTCGCCGATGACCGGGCCGTCCACGTCGCGATCCTCGATCAGCGCAACCTCGCGGGCCTGGGCAACGAGTACGCCAACGAGCTGCTGTTCGTCCGCGGCATCCTTCCGACCACGCCCGCCGCCGCCGTCGATGCGGCCGGTCTCGTCGAGACGGCCTCGCGCATGATCCGGGCGAACCGCGACCGCGCGTCGCGCACGTTCACCGGCGACACGCGTCCCGGTCGGCAGAACTGGGTGTACCGCCGCGAGCGCAAGCCGTGTCTGCGCTGCGGCACGCCGATCCGCCGCACCGAGCTCGGCGCCACCGAGACCAGCGAGCGCATCGTGTTCTGGTGCCCGCTCTGCCAGACCTGACCGCACCCTCCCGCCCCGCCACGACGGCGGAGCCGCCGCAACAGATGCGGACCGTCGCAACAGAATCGGATGCAGCGGCATCCTTCGGTCCGCATCCGTTGCCGATCCCCGCATCCGGTGCGGGCCGGGCCGCCGCGCCCGCAGCGCCGCGTCTCAGCGGCCGAGGTAGCGGCCGGGGCGGTGGTTGAGGGCGAGGACGAGGTTGAGGAGGATCGCGCCGACGGCGCTCATCACCACGTTCGGCCAGGGCACCACCAGCAGCGCCAGCGCGACGATCAGCACATCGAAGATCATCATCGTCCAGCCCGCGCGGAAGCCGGTGCGGTCCTGGATCTCGAGGCCGACGATGTTGATGCCGCCGACACTGCCGCGGTGCCGGAAGAGGATGAGCACCCCGACACCGGCGAGCAGGTTCCCCGCGAGAGTGCCGTACAGCGGCTCGAGACCGCTGATCGGGAAGAGCGCGTCGTGCAGCGGGGCGAGCCCGGAGACCAGCGCGATGCACACGATCGTGCGGATCGTGAAGTCCCACCCGCGCCGCCATACGGCCAGCAGCGCGAACGGCACGTTGACGGCGGCGAACAGCACCCAGAACGGCCATCCGGTGGCGTACCCCAGCAGCAGCGAGAGCCCGGCGGTGCCGCCGGTGACCGCGCCCGCCGCATGCAGCAGGTGCAGGCCCACGGACACGAGGAACGTTCCTGTGAGGATGCCGAGAATGTCCTCCGCAACCGAGTGATCTTGGGTCTTGGCTTCGAAGACAAGAGTGGGACCGGTCGTCGGGTCGGCCTCCGCAGGTGTGGTCACAGCATCCATCTTCGCAAGCCACACGCGACCCGGCGTCACGGGACCGGCCGTGGGAATGATCCGGCGGTCACCACCGTTGCGGATACCAGGAGGGATTCGTGGGTAAGAACTACATCGACATCGAAGACGAGCGCGGGCAGACGCTGCGTTATCGCAAGCACGTCAACGGCCGCGGTCTGATCGCCAACGGCGCGAAGGTGCACGCCTCGGCCCTGGTCGAAGCGGGCGCGTATGTCGAACCGGGCGCGCAGATCGCTGCGGGCGCTCACATCGGCCGCGGCGCATGGATCGAACCGGATGCCGTCATCGGCCCGGACGTCGAGATCGCCCCGCACGCGCACATCGGATCGGGCGCTGCCATCGGCCCTCGCGCCAAGATCGGCGTTCGTACCGTGGTCGGCGCTCACGCACGCGTGGCGGGCGGATCGCTCATCGGCGACGACGAGCAGATCGCCGACGGCGAGCGCGTCGCGACCGACCGTCGGGGCCTTCGCCTCGCCGCCTGAGCCGCGGCGCCGGCGGCGGGATACGCTGGCCTGCATGGCCGGACGCGGAGCAGGAGGAGCAGGCGGGCGTGGCGGCAAGCCCGCACGCCCCTCGGCATCCTCTCGCCGTGCTCCTCAGAAGAGCGGGACGAAGAAGGGCGCTGCCCGCACGGGTGCGGCGCCCAAGCGCGCGAGCCCGAAGCCGGAAACATCGACGGTGGCCGACGCTGCGCGCGGCCCGTTCCGCCTCGGCGCTGTCGAGGGCGCCACTCCCGGCAAGTGGATCGGCACCTGGCGTGAGCGGATGCCGCACGTGGCCCTCGAGCTCGTGCCGCTGACCGTCGCCGACCAACGGCAGGCGCTGGCGACGGCATCCGTCGACGCGGCACTCGTGCGACTGCCGCTAGACCGCACCGACCTGCACCTGATCCCTCTCTACGACGAGGTGCCCGTCGTCGTCTGCGCGGCCGACTCCCATCTCACGGCCGCCGACGAGCTGACCCTCGCCGACCTGGTCGGAGAGGTGATCATCGCGCCGCAGCATCCTCCCCTGGAGCTCGAGGTGGCGGGCGGCGAGATGCCCCGCTTCGCCCCGCCGGAATCCGTCGCCGACGCGATCGCGATCGCGGCGTCGGGTGTCGGGGTCGTGATCGTCCCGATGTCGTTGGCGCACCTGCACCACCGGAAGGATGCCGCGCATCGCCCGCTCGCCGACGGGCCCACCTCGAGCATCGCCCTGGCGTGGCCGGCGGCCCCGGCGACGGCATCCGACGCCGCGTCCGGTGCGTTCGTGGAGACCTTCATCGGCATCGTGCGGGGGCGAACCGCCAACTCGTCGCGGTGAGCGGCGTCACACACCTGCCCCGTCGGAGCATGCCCGCCTAGACTCTCGACATGTCTCCGCTCGTCTACGTGTGCGCCCGCCCGCAGCAGGGTGCGGCAGCGGCCGAGTACGAATCATTCCGTCAGGCGATGCGCCTGGACGAGAACGAGTTGGAACGCTGGGATCTCGTGCGCGACCCGTGGCCCGCCGACGCGGCCCGACGCTGGCGCGGTGCCGTCGTGGGCGGCAGTCCCTTCAACGTGACCGATCCCGAGTCGGCCAAGACCGACGCGCAGCGGCGCCTGGAGGGCGATCTCGCCCAGCTGGCGCACGCCGCGGCATCCGGCGAGACCGCCGCACTGTTCACGTGCTACGGCATCGGCGTCGCGACGCGCGCGCTGGGCGGCGAGGTGACCCGCGCGTACCCCGAAGACACGGGACCCACGAAGATCACCCTGACGGCGCAGGCCCAGCAGGATCGCCTCTTCGGGGGTCTCGCGTCGACGTTCGCGGCACTGACGGCGCACAAGGAAGGCATCGGGCGCCTCCCCGAGGGGGCCGTCCTGCTCGCGACCAACGACGCCTGCCCCGTGCAGGCCTATCGCCTCGGCGACACGCTCTACGCGACCCAGTTCCACCCCGAGCCCACCGGCCGGGCATTCACGAAACGCATGGCCGTGTACCGCGACGACGGCTACTTCGCGGCCCCCGACTACGACCGCATCGCCGCCCGCGTGCTCGCCGCGTCTCTCACCGAGCCGATGCGGATCCTCCGCGCCTTCTCGCAGACCTTCTGAGCGGGCGGGTCCGCGCGGCGTCGTTCAGTCGCCGATCGACCCGGCCACCACCCGACGCCGCAGCGTTGCGACCACGGCGGAGATCAGGATGACCGCCGCGACGACGAAGGCGGCCGTGGCGACGGCGGGCGCGTGCGGTTCACCGCTGGTGCGCGCGACACCGATCCACACGAGTCCCCACGACATCGCGAGAGCGGGAGCGATGCGCCCGCCGGTGCCGAACGCGATCGCGATGCCCACGAGTGCGACCACCACGAGCACGATGACCCCCCAGAGCTGCTGACGGTCGGCATCCATCGGCGAGACGACCTCGGCCGACAGCCACGCCGTGATGTTCGCGACGGTGGCCAGGCTCACCCACCCGAGATGGATGCCGACGGTCGCGTCCATGAACAGGCGATCGCCCCACGTTTCGGCCGGCGTCTGGACGAGGACACGCAACGTGGCGCCGAGCGCCGCCAGCAGCACGACGATCGCAAGGACCGTCAGCGCCAGCGTGAGGAACTGGGCCGTCAAGAGCCAGGCGCCGTTCAGCACGGCGGTGACAGCGATCCACCAGCCGGCACGGCGCTGACGCTCCCGCGCGCGCTGCCCAGGCAGCGCCTGCCAGATCGTGTATGCGATCATCAGCACGTAGACGAGCGACCAGATCGAGAAGGCCGGTGTCGCCGGCGCGAGCACGGTGGCATCGGCATCCAACGCCCCGCCCTGTAGGTCGCGCACATTGGTGCCGCCGAACAGGCCCGTCCCCACCATCGCGGCGATGATCATGAAGACCACCGTGGAGATGACCACGATCTGGCGGACGAGATCGGTACCGGTCGGGCGGGAGTCATCCATGCGACCCACGGCATGAACGGATGCCGCCGCGCACCAGGCCCTTGACACGCGCCCCACCGGCGCGCGCCCGGGTGCCCGGGGTGTTCTGGCGCCCACTGAATCGGTGGCGCGACCAGCGGCCTCACCCCCGCGAACACCGCAGAACGCGCCACACTTTCCGCACCCGCCGAAAACAGGTGGCGCGACCAGCGGCCTCGCCCCCGCGCATGCCGCAGAACGCGACACCGATTCAGCTCGCCGGCGCGCCGCCCACGCACCCGAGCGGGCGCTCAGTCCGCGGGCGTGTACACGGCGTGACCGCGGGTCGGTACCAGGCCGTCGCCGCCACGCGCACCGACGACAGCGGCGGAGTCGGCCGAGAGCACGAGGGGCCCGGCATCCACGAGATGCTCGTGCGCCGTCGTCGTCGCGAGCCACACCTCACGATCCGTGAGATCGACGGTCCACGGCTCGGGCGAGAGATTGACGTATACCGAGGCCGTGTCGCGGTGGAGGGCCCATCGCCCGGCGCCGACGCTCTCGGCCGCGTGCCCTCGCTGGTCGGGGTCGGTCAGCTCGGCATGATCCCGCCGCAGTCGCGCCAGCGCGCGGTACAGCGACAGCAGGCGCGCGTGCGCCGACTGGTCGAGTTCGGACCAGTCCAGCTTCGACCGCTCGAACGTCGCCGGGTCGTTGGGGTCGGGCACGAGCGACTCGTCCCACCCCATTCGCGCGAACTCGGCCTTGCGTCCCTCGCGGGTCGCGGCGGCGAGCTCGGGTTCGGGGTGCGAGGTGAAGAACTGCCAGGGCGTGCAGGCCCCCCACTCCTCCCCCATGAACAGCATCGGAGTGCCGGGCGCCGTCATCGTGAGCACCGCCGCGACCTCCAGGCGTGCCGGCGTCAGCGACTGGCTGAGCCGGTCACCGGCCGCGCGGTTGCCGATCTGGTCGTGGTCCTGCGCGAACGTGACGAGGCGCCACGAGGGTACCGCCGCAGGAAGGGGCGCGCCCCAGTCGCGACCCCGGAAGGACGAGAACGTGCCGTCGTGGTAGAAGCCGCCCGTCCAGGTCTTGGGCAGTGCCTGCGGATCGGCGAAGTCGGCGTAGTACCCCTCGGTCTCCCCGGTGAGGGCGACGTGCACGGCGTGGTGCCAGTCGTCCACCCACTGCGCGGTCAGCCCGTACCCGCCGGCCTCGCGCGGCAGGATCATGATCGGATCGTTCAGATCGCTCTCCGCGATGAGGCTCAGCGGACGGCCGACGTGCGCCGACAGCGCGTCGACCCGCTCGGCGATCTCCTGCAGGATGTGCACCGGGCTCGATGCGGACTCGTGCAGCGCGTGCACGGCGTCGAGCCGCAGGCCGTCGACGTGCATCTCACCGAGCCACATCAGCGCATTGTCGATGATGTAGTCGCGCACCGCCCGCTGGTCGAGGTCGATGCTCGATCCCCACGTGGTGCTCTGCCCGTCGCGCAGGTACGGCCCGAACTCGGGCAGGTAGTTCCCGGAGGGGCCGAGGTGGTTGTAGACGACGTCCTGCACGACCGCCAGTCCCGCTCCGTGAGCCGCGTCGACGAAGCGTCGGTAGGCCTCCGGGCCGCCGTAGTCCTCCTGCACGGTGTACCAGAGCACGCCGTCGTAGCCCCAGTTGTGGGTGCCGTTGAAGCCGTTGACCGGCAGCAGCTCGACGTGTGTGACACCCAGCTCGACCAGGTGGGGCAGGCGGCCGATCGCGGCATCCAATGTGCCCTCGCGGGTGAACGTGCCGACGTGCAGCTCGTAGATCAACCCCCCGGCGAGTTGCCGTCCGGTCCAGGCGGCATCGCTCCATACGAAGGATGCCGCGTCGTCCCACGCCGACAGATCGTGCACCCCCCGCGGCTGGCGGCGCGAGCGCGGGTCGGGGCGCACGTCGGAGTCGTCGAGCACGAATCCGTACTCTTCGCCCGGGTTGGGCGTCGCGAGAGTCGTCCACCAGCCGGCATCCCGCGGCGTCATCTCGATGTCCGCAGCGCCGTCCGGGAGACCGGCCAGACGCAGTCGCACCCGCGCCGCACGCGGCGCCCACACCTCGATCGTCATGCGACCATCCTGCCCGTCACGGACGGGTGCCCCGCACCCCTTGACGCGGACGGCCTACGACGTGCCGTCGGAGTTGCCCTCGTCGTGTTCGTCGGGTGTCGGGCGGCGTCCGAGGAAGAAGAAGACGACGGCGAGCACGCCGAACGGCAGCGCGACCGCCCAGTTGTGCATCGTCAGCCCCATCGAGACGGCGATCGCGAAGAAGGCGATGGCGACCCCGAGATAGCTCTGCTGCTGCCCGCTCGACTCGGCCATGACTCGACGCTAGCGAAGACCTCCTGCCGCGGCATCCCCCGTGCGACGGAATCGACGCGCTCGCATCCTGCCGCGAACTCCGCATAATGTGACGTACTCCGCACCGGATGCCGCGTCTGCGTGCGGAGTTCGTCAGGATCTGCGGAGTTCGTGGTGGCGGTCTCCGCGGGCGGTGACGCGCGTCAGTCCTCCCAGCGCGAGGGACCGCCGGATGCCGCGAACTCCGCGGCCGCCGCGGCGCGCAACTGTGGGTCGGTCGTGTAGGCGACCGCCGTGGCGGCGAGGGCCGCCGCGGCATCCACCAGGGCGTCGACGGCCGCGGGGAGCACGGTGAGCTCGGCGAAGGCCGCGTTGTGCGGGAACACGTCGTCGGGTCCGCCGAGTCCGAGCGACGGGTGGATCGACGGGACGAGCCGGCTGACGTTTCCCATGTCGGTCGACGGCCCGCCCTGCGGCGGGGTGGCCGGTGCGGGGATCTCGTGTCCGCGGGCGGCGAAGGCCTCGGTCCACCGCGCGGTCAGCGCCGTGTTCGTCTGCAGCGGCAGGTACGGCGGAACCGGGTCGACGTCGATCTCGGCGCGGGTCCCCGTGGCGAGCGCGGCTCCCTCGAGAACGGCGACGACGCGATCGGTGAGCTCACGCAGCTGCCCGACCTCGGCGGATCGCACGTAGAAAAGAGCCGACGCCCGCTCGGGGACGATGTTCGGCGCGGCGCCTCCGTCGGTGATGATGCCGTGCAGGCGGTCGCTCGGCAGGATGTGCTGACGCAGCTGGGCCACGCTCTGGTAGGCGGTGACGACCGCGTCGAGCGCGTTGCGTCCGAGCCACGGCGCTCCCGCCGCGTGCGCCGCACGCCCGTGGAACGTCACCGCGACGCGGCGCACACCCGTCGTGCGCTGTCCGAGCACGGAGCTCGTGCCCGATCCGCTCGAGGGGTGCACCATGCCGGCGGCATCCACATCGTCGAAACCGCCGGCGCGGATGATGAGCTCCTTGCCGCCCCCGTTCTCCTCCGCGGGGGTGCCGATCAGCGACAGCCGTCCACCGAGGCCGGCGACCAGCGGCGCGGCCGCGAGGAACGCCCCCACCGCGACCGCCGCGATGACGTTGTGCCCGCAGGCGTGACCGATGCCCGGCAGGGCGTCGTACTCCGCGATGATCGCGAAGTGCGGGCCGGATGCCGCGGCATCCGCGCCCGCCGTCGCCCGCAGGGCGGTGTCGAGGCCGAACGCGCCCACCTCGGCATCCACACCGTGCGCGGCGAGCAGTGCCGCGATGCGCGCGACGGACGCATGCTCCTCGAACCCGATCTCGGGCTGGTCGTACAGCTCGCGCGCGAGCCGCGCGAGCTCGGGACGCAGGCGCTCGACGGCGGCCGCGATCTCCGCGTCAACCGCGGCCGGCGACGACGCCGCCTCGACGCTCACAGCTCGACGAGCTCACCGTCGGCGCGGCGGAGCGTCAGACGGAACCCCGACGCCTCGCCCGCCACGACCTCCGCGACGCCGTCGCCGAGACCGTAGGCCGCGAGGATCTGCTGCAGCGCCGCCGGGTCGGGCTCGGTGCGCACGAGCGAGACGAGCTCGATCGTGGGGATGTCGCTGAGCCCCGGCTGCGCCGTGGTGGCCCAGTCGATGAGGAACGGAACGTCGAGGCGACGGTTCTCGCCACGGGTGAGGCGCCATTCCAGGAGGGTTCCGTCCGGCGTGCGCCGCGAGAGGTCGCTGACGTCACCCGGGTCGTAGCCGCCCGCGCGCGCCGTGGCGACGGTGGCCTCGATGTCGGCCGGGTGCACGGCGTAGGCCTGCACGCGGGGCGCGTCGAGGGTGGCGATGCCGAAGGTCTCCGGCAGTTCCGGCTCGGGGCGGTCGGGGTTGGGGCCGATCAGCTCGATGTACTGCGGGCCGCGGCGGCCGTCGACGGTGAGGGCGACGAGCGCGTTGGCGGTGCCGGTAGGGTGGGCGCCGCCGGGTGCGGCGACGACGCCGGTGCGCTCGGCGAACCAGTCGACCAAGGCGGCCAGGTCGGGGCCGGCGATGACGACGTGGTCCAGAAGGGTGGGGATGCTCATGATGTCCTCGGTATGGGGTTAGCGGGTGGATGCGCGGCGGGCGGGAACCTCGGGCTCGCCGAGCGACAGCATGAGCCGGTTCGCCCAGTTGAAGAAAGCCGCGCCGCCGATGACGTCGACGATCTCGGCGTCGTCGAGACCGGCCGCACGCAGCCGTGCGATGTCGGCGTCGCCGAACGCGAGCGGGGTGTCGGCGAGGGCGACGGATGCCGCGACCACCGCGTTCCACGTCTCGTCGCCGAGGTCGGCCTCCACACCCTCGTCGAGAAGGCGCTGCACGTCGGCCTGCCGGCCCGACTCGCGCGTGGCGGAGGCCGCATGCACCGACGCGCAGAAGACGCAGCCGTTGTGGCGGGAGGTCGCCGCGGCGGCGAGCTCGCGTTCGGCGCGGCCGATGCCGCCCGACACGTTGTAGAAGATGTCGAGGTCGGTGAGGGTGCGGGCGCGCAGCGCCTCGGGGTCGCGGGCGAGCAGCCGGAAGTACGGCATCTTCGCGCGGGCCGGCTCGATGAGCGCGTCGCGCTGGGCGTCGGTGAGCTCATCCTCGGCCACGGGAAGAAGCCACGGCACCCAGCCGAGGCCTTCCTGCGTGTACGCGTCGGGTCGAGCCAGCTCGGCGTAGGTGGTGACGACGTCGGTCATGTCAGGCTCCTTCGGGGACGGTGGCGGACGCGGCGGAGGTCGCGAGCGGCGCGGATGCCGCAGCCAGCACGCGCAGCCCCCAGGCGACCCGCAGTTGGAAGCTCAGGAAGGCGACGAGCTGCGACAGCGACACGATGTCGTCGGGGCTCCACCCGGCATCCACGAGGTCCTGAAGCGCCTCGGCGCGCGCCTCGCGCGGACGGAAGACGAGCAGGTGCGTGTGCGCCAACGCGGCGGACAGCCGCGGGCCCAGCGCTGCGGCCGTCCCGGCATCCGCAGCCCAACGCACGCCGTCGGTCGACTCGTCCTGCAGATTCGGCTCGCGGTACGCGCCGAACGGACCGGTCGCGGCGGCGTCGGTCGCGGCATCCGCGACGACGGCGATCAGCGCGGGCGCCTCGTCGCCGAGAAGGTCGCCGTAGAACGCCGTCGCCTCGGCGAAGCCGTGCAGCTGCGAGACGAACGAGGCGACGGCGTAACGCTCCGCCAGCGCGAACGTGCCGGGCGCGGCCGGCTCGAGCAGCGCCTCGAAGCTGCGCTGCGCGTTCTCGCGGGCCTGGGCACGCTGGTCGCGCACGGCGGCGAGCAGGTCGTTCGCGGCGATGCCGGCGAGCAGGTCGATGATGTCGGCGGTGGGGGTGCTCATGCGAGTCCTTCCGAGGGGGCGGCGAGGGCGAGCGGGCGGTGGGCGTGGTGGAGCGCGGCGGCGGCATCCGCTCCGACGGCGAAGCCGAGGCGGGGGGCGACCTCGCCGGCCAGCAGCTCGAGGGAGCGGAGGGTCAGCTCATGGGTGGCTGCGATCGAGTGCACCTGGAACGAGACGTCGCTGGCGGCCGGCAGCGTCCGGTCGGCCGACAGCGATGCGACGACCTCGTCGACCGTGCCCACGTGGGTGTCGGTGATCCGGACGAGCTCGTCGAGCGCGACCCCGTCGGTGTCGATGCCGAACATCGTGCGGGCGAGGTGGCGGAGGCCGTCACCGGCCAGTTCGAGAGCGCGCGTGCGATCCTCGGGGTCGACGACGAGCGCGGTTCGCGACGCGAGCACGCGGACCGGCGCCCCCTCGGGCAGGGCGGCGCGGTAGGTCTCGATGATCGGCAGCTGCAGCTCGTGCAGGGGGGCACCGGGAGCTTCCGGCGTACGGGGCTGGGTGCGCGAGAGCAGCAGACCGTCGCCGCGCTCGCCGGCGCGGCGGCCCCCGTCGACCGAGAACGTCGCCTGCCAGATACGCGCCGACAGGTCGCCCGCGGCGGGATAGATGCGCGAGTCGGTCCCTCGGATGCCGCGCCCCTCGAGCGCGGCGAGGAGCACGTCCAGGTGATCGGCGAAGATCTCGCGGCGACGGTCGGACTCGCGTCCGAACGCCGCGAACGAGGAGGGCGTGCCGCCGGTGGCGAGGCCCAGCTGCACACGTCCGCCGCTGAGCTGATCGAGCACGGTGGCGTCCTCGGCGACGCGCAGGGGGTCATCGAGCGGAAGCGTGACGACGCCGGTGGCCAGCGCGATGCGGCTCGTGCGTTCCGCCGCGGCGGCCAGCAGCACGAACGGCGACGGCAGTCCTCCCTCGTGCTCGCCGAAGTGGTGCTGCGCGAGCCACGCCGAAGCGAAACCGTGGCGCTCCGCGTGAGCGATCTGCTCGATCGCGAACCGGTAGCGATCGGCGGCGGAGGCCTCTTCGAGCACACGGCTGAAGAAGCCGAGACGGGGACCGCTCATGCGGATACCTCTTCCTTGCGGGGGACGACGGGGCCGGCGGAGGTGAAGGCCGCAGCCCTCGACGCGGAGTCTGTGCGCAGCGACGCGCCGGGGATCGCCGCGAGGAGCTCGCGCGTGTAGGCGTGCTGCGGATCGGCGAAGACCGCGGCGGCCGCGCCGTGCTCCACCTGACGGCCGCGGCGGAGCACCGAAACGGTGTCGGCGATCTGGCGGACGACGGCGAGATCGTGCGAGATGAACACGTAGGTCAGTCCGAGCTCGCTCTGCAGCCGCGCGAGCAGCCGCAGGATCTGCGCCTGGACCGTGACGTCGAGGGCCGAGACGGCCTCGTCGAGCACGACCAGCTCGGGCTCCACGATCAGCGCACGCGCGATGGCCACGCGCTGGCGCTGCCCGCCGGAGAGCTCCCGCGGATGCCGCGACGCGATCTCGGGCGCGAGGGCGACGAGCTCGAGGTGATGCGCCACCCGGTCGGCCCGCTCGCCGCGGGTGCCGATGCCGAAGTTGCGAAGGGGCTCGGCGAGGATGTCGGCGATGCTCTGGCGCGGATCGAGCGACGCGTACGGGTTCTGGTAGACGAGCTGGGTGGTGCGGTGGAACGCGCGGCGTGCCCGTCCGCCGGCGAGCGCGGTGACCTCGGTTCCGCCGACACGGATCGTGCCGCGCGTCGGGCTGTTGAAGCCCGCGATCGAGCGCCCTGTCGTCGTCTTGCCCGAGCCCGACTCCCCGACGAGGGCGTGCGTCGTGCCGCGGGCGACGGTGAACGACACGTCGTCGACGGCGACCAGCGGCGAGCGTCCCGCGCGGCGGAACTCCTGCGTGAGCCCGGAGACCTCGACGAGGGTGTCGGCGAGGGCGGCAGCATCCGGCGCCGTGCGCTCGACGACGCGGGCGAGTGAGGGTGCGTCGGCGAGGAGCGTGCGGGTGTAGTCCGACGTCGGCGCCGGCAGGACCTCAGCCGTAGGCCCCGCTTCCTGCACGCGGCCACCCTGCATCACGACGAGCGCGTCGGAGCGGTCTGCGGCGACGGCGAGGTCGTGCGTGATGAAGAGGATGCCGGTGCCCGTCTCGGCGCGCAGCTCGTCGAGAAGGTCCAGGACGGTCCGCTGCACCGTCACGTCGAGCGCGCTCGTGGGCTCGTCGGCGATGATCAGCTCGGGCTGCAGCGCGAGCGCCGCCGCGATCAGCACCCGCTGGCGCATACCCCCGGACAGCTCGTGCGGATACTGACGTGCGCGAGCCTCGGGGTCGTCGATGCCGACGCGTTCGAGCAGGTCGATGACGCGCGCCTGGATCTTGGCGCGGTCCTTCCACCCGTGGATGCGGAGGGCTTCGCCGACGCTCCAGCCGATGGTGGCCACCGGGTTGAGCGAGTTGCCCGGGTCCTGCGGGATGAGCGCGATGCAGCGTCCGCGCAGATGCCGCCAGCGGCGCTCGCCGAGACCGACGAGCTCGGTCGGCCCGTCGGTGCGCTCGGACAGTCGGATGCTGCCGCCGGAGACGCGGCCGTTGGCGGCGAGCAGGCCGATGACCGACTGGGCGACGGTCGTCTTGCCCGAACCGGACTCGCCCACCAGAGCCGTGACCGACCCCGCCTCGACGTCGAACGAGACCCCGCGGACGGCCTCGACGGCACCGCGACGCGTGCGGTACTGCACGGCGAGGTCGCGGATGGACAGCAGCGGCTGCGCGCTCATGCGGCATCCCCTCCTCGAAGGGCCTGGCTGAGGCGGTTGGTCGCCAGCACGACGAACACGACGATCAGGCCGGGCAGCACCGTGAGCCACCAGGCGGTGGCGACGTAGTTGCGTCCCTCGGCGATCAGCAGGCCCCACTCGGGCGTGGGCGGCGGGGCGCCGTAGCCGAGGAAGCCGAGGGTGGAGATCTGCAGGATCGCCGAGCCGAACTGCAGCGCCGCCAGCGCGATCACCGGAGTGAGCGAGTTGGGCAGGATGTGGCGCCACAGCACGCCGAAGAACGTGCCGCCCGAGCCGTAGGCCGCCTCGACGAAGTCGGTGACCCGAACGCTCACGACGCGCGAGCGCGCCAGGCGCGCGAACACCGCGATCGAGGTGACCCCGACCGCGACGGCGGCGCTCGTGGTGCCGAAGCCCAACAGGATCACGACGCTCAGCGACAGCAGCAGTGCGGGGATCGCGAGCAGCACGTCGACGACGCGCATGAGCACCTCGTCGACGGCGCCGCCGAGCGCTCCGGCCGCGAGGCCGATGGCGGTGCCCACGACGAGGCCGACGAGCACGGCGACGAGCGCGCCGATGATCGACTGCGAGGCGCCGTAGACGACACGGGCGTAGAGATCGCGGCCGGTGGCGTCGGTGCCGAACCAGTGCTCGGCGCTGGGCGCCTGCAGCGCGGGCGCGACCGTCTCGGTGGGGTTCTGGGCCGTGAACAGGCCCGGGAACAGCGCCCACAGCAGGGCGACGAGGATCACGAGCGCCGGCAGGACGAACCCGACGCGCGAGACGAGGCTCCGCCAGCGCAGGCGCCGGTCGGGAGCGGGGGCGCCGGGGCCCGGGTCGCCGGGTGCGGTGTCGCCGGCGAGTCCAGCGGTGGTGGCCAGGGCGGTCATCGGTTCCCTCCTCGGGAGGCGGCGGCCGCCACGGTGGCACCGACCTCGGCATCCACGAGCTCGTCGACGGCGCGGTCGGCGGCATCTTCGCGCGGTGCCGCGACCGACCCGCGGGTGGGCCCGGAGGTGCGCAGCCTCGCGTCGAGCACGGGGTACAGCAGGTCGACGATAAGATTGATGACGACGAAGGCGACGGTGGAGATCACGACGACGGCGAGCAGCACCGGGGTGTCGCGGTTGGCGACCGCCTGCGCCGTGAGCTGGCCGATGCCGGCACGGGCGAAGACCGTCTCGGTCACGACCGCACCGCCCACGAGCTCGCCGAAGAGCAGTCCCGCCATCGTCAGGGTCGGCAGCAGCGCGTTGCGGGCGACGTTTCGCCACAGCAGCCACGGCGTGCTCGCCCCGCGCGCACGCACGACGGCGACGAACGGCTGCTCGCGCACCTCGTCGATCGAACGCATCAGCACCTGTGAGAGGGGCGCCGCGATCGGGGTCGCCAGGGTGATCACCGGCAGGATGAGCGCCTGCACGGGGTTGGCCCCGATGACGGGCACGAGCCCGAGCCGGAACGAGAACACCTGGATCAGGATGATGCCGATCCAGAACACCGGCAGGGAGACGAACAGGGGCGGGATGCCGCGGAACACCCGACGCAGCCCGCGACCCGCACCGTACGTCGCGGTGAAGGCGATCGTGACCGCGAGGAACACCGCCAATGCGAGACCGAGCACCGCCAGGGTCAGGGTGGGCGGCAACGCCGTCGCGATGAGGTCGGAGACGGCCGCGCCGCTGGCCACCGAATAGCCGAAGTCGCCCGTGAGGAAGCCCGCGATCGAGCGGACGTACTGGACGACGAGCGGCTGATCGGCACCCAGCGACTGGCGGATCGCCTCGATCTGCTCGGGGGTGAGCCCCAGCTCGGGGCTCCCGTACCGGGCGATGACGGCGTCACCGGGGAGCGCGGCCAGCAGCAGGTAGGCCGCCGTGTAGGCCAGAGCGAGCACGAGCACCGCCTGGCCCACACGACGAAGGACGTACGTCATGGATTCCCGGATCTCCCGACTCAGCCCGCGAGCCAGGTCGAGGAGAAGGTCGGGCGTCCGACCGACTCGGTCTCGAAGCCCTGGACCTTGGCCGTCAGGCCGAAGACCTGCGGTTCCTCGAAGATCGGCAGGATGTAGGCGTTCTCGGCGAGGTAGGTCTGCGCCGCCGCGGATGCCGCCTGACGCTGGGCCGTCGTGGGCTCGGACGCGATCGCCTGCAGGAGCGTGTCGAGCTGCGGGTCGCCGATGCTGCCGTCCGTGGGGTTCAGGTTGAGCAGCGTGTTGCGGTTCTTCGAGAAGTACTGCGACTTCAGCACATCGAAGTCCGCGCGGCCGACCATGGAGTGGTACACCTGGATGACGCTCTGGTCGGTGGACGCCTTGGTCTGCGCGGCCATGTCGCCGGCGAACAACGACACCTGGATGCCGAGCTTGCCCAGCTGCTCCTGGATGAGGGTGACGACCTCCTTCGAGCGCGGCTGCGGCAGCGCCTCGTTGAAGCTCAGCGTGAGCTTCTCGCCGTCCTTGGCACGGATGCCGTCGGATCCGAGGGTCCACCCCGCGGCATCCAGCAGCGACGCGGCCTTGGCCGGGTCGTACGTGTAGGACGAGGAGGTGTCGACGTAGCCGAGGGCGGTCTTGGCGAGCGCGCCGGTGGCCAGCGGGTAGTTCTTCGTGAACAGGGTGTCGACGATCTTCTGCCGGTCGATGCCGGCGATGATCGCCTGACGCACACGCACGTCGGCCAGACGCGGCTCACGGAAGCGGAAGCTCAGGCCGTTGTTGACGCCGTTGGTGGCGGCGGCGTGCAGCGAGAGGGCTCCAGCGGCGAACTGCGCCTCGTCGGGGGCGGGGATGTTGCGCGCGATGTCGGCTTGGCCTGCGACGACGGTGCCGACGCGCACGCTGTTCTCGGCCGCGACGACGTAGTTGACGCCCGCGAGGTAGGCGGCGCCCTGATGCTTCAGCGACGGCGGCGCCCAGTTGTAGTCCTTGCGCGCGGTGACGCTGGTCTGCGTGCCGATCTGCTCGTCGGAGATGACGAACGGGCCGCTGCCGATGATCTTGGTGGCGTTGCCCGGTCCGAACTGCTCGCTCGTGCGGTCGAGGGTCGCATCCGACAGCAGGCCCGAGTTGATGGTCGAGACGGCCTGCGCGAAGCCGGGCGACGGCGCGGTGAAGTGGAACACCACCGTGTGGTCGCCGGTCACCTCGCCGTGGTCGTAGTTGTTGATCGCCTCCGACACCGGAAGCGCCCGAGCCTTGTCACCCTTGCCGTAGAGGTCGATGTTCTTCACGACGTTGGCGGCGGTCAGCGGGGTGCCGTCGGAGTAGGTGACGTCGGTGCGCAGGTCGAACGTGTACTCGGTGGCGTCGTCGTTGACCTTGTAGTCGGTGGCGATCCACGGCTCGAGCTCGAGCGTCTCGGGGTTCTGGTAGAGCAGCCGGTCGGTCACGTTGTTGACGATGCCGCCGTTGGGGTAGAAGCCCGCGGACGGCGGGTACAGGGTCGTCCAGGTCTGCGGCTCGAGGTAGGTGAGGGTGCCGCCCGTCTTCGGCTCGCCTCCGGCGGAGGCGGCGGGGGCGGCACTGCCGGAGGCGCAACCGGCGAGGAGGGCGACCGCGGCGAGGGTGGATGCCACGACGAGGGTCGTGCGGGTGAGTCGGGACATGGTGGTCTCCTGGTGTGCGCCGGGCGGCGCTGCGGTGAGCGGGATGATCCACCCCACCACGGCTGCACCCGGCGGGACCAGCCGTCGGTCACGTGACGTAAGCGATCGTCACGAAACGTCATACGCACCGCGTTTCGACTCGCTGCGCTCGCTCAACGACCGGGGTGGAAAGGGCGGCGCATCCCGGTCGTTGAGCGAGCGGCGCAGCCGCGAGTCGAAACGCCCCGACCCCGCCCGCGCCGAGCGGTCAGTCGGCCGCGACCAGCAGCGCGACCGGCAGGTCGGCGAGAACGACGGCCAGGGGCGCGGCCCCGCCGGCGAGCTCGCGTCCGGTGAACGCATCGCGCCAGCGTCCCGTGGGCAGCAGCACCGCGGTGTCGCCCCAGCCGCCGCGCGCGGCGAGCCCGACGGGCAGACGCGTCGCCACCGCGATCGCACCGCCCCGGTCGAACGCGACGGCGTGCGCGGATGCCGCGCCGACGACGGGCAGCGGCGTGTACCGCGTGAACAGGTCGGGCCGGGCACGGCGCAGCCGCAGGGTCCGCGACACGACGAGGAGCTTGGCGGCGCCGGTGTCGTCGACCGACGGCATCCATCCGTCGTCGAGCCGTGCGAGCAGCGCGCGGCGCCCGGCGACATCGACGGGGCGCCGGTTGTCGGGGTCGACGAGCGAGAGGTCCCACAGCTCCGTGCCCTGGTAGACGTCCGGCACGCCGGGTCCGGCCAACTGCAGCAGCTTCGCCGACAGGGAGTTCGAGCGGCCGGCATCCACGACGTCGGCGACGAGCGCCTCGACCGTCGGCCGCGCGGCATCGAACGCGGCGTCGACGAGTCCGTGGACGCGCGCTTCGAACGCCTCATCGGGATCGGTCCAGCTCGTGCCGACGTCGCCCTCACGCGCGGCCTTCTCGGCGTACTCGTGCAGCCGCTCGGGGAGGGCCGGATCGTCCGACCATGCACCGATCACCGCCTGCCACAGGAGCGCATCGAGGGGGCCGTCCCCGGTGGATGCCGTCGCACGCAGCGCGTCCAGCGCCGCCGCCCAGCGGTCGGGGATCTCCGCGAGCACCGACAGGCGCGCCCGCACGTCCTCGGAGCGCTTGGTGTCGTGCGTCGTCAGCGCCGTGAGGGCGTGCGGCCACGACCCCTGGCGACGCGTGAACGCCGCGTGGAACCCGGGGACGTCGAGCGCGAACCACGACGGGTCGCCGCCCACCTCGGTGAGCGAGCTCAGCCGCGTATACCGGTAGAACGCACGATCCTCGACGCCCTTGGCGGTCACCGGGCCGGTGGTCTGCATGAAGCGCCGCGACAGCTCGGCGTCCGCATCGGCGACGAGCTCCGCCAGCACGACGAAGGCGTCGGCGAGGTCGGGCCGGCGCGCGGATGCCGTGGCCACGGCATCCGCCAGCAGCTCGCGGCCGGCCGGAAGGTACGCGCGGTAGACGGGGAAGGCGGCGAGCAGCTCGGCGAACGCGTCACGGGCACGGTCGTCGCCCAGGTCGGCGCGCACGGCGTCCGGCAGGCAGCGGATGAGGCGACCAACCTCGGCGGCCTGCGAGGTGTCGGCGATCTCGCGCTTGGTGCCGGCGATCATGTCGTGCCAGTCCACGGGCCCGCCGCGCAGGCGCTCGTCGAGCGCGGTCAGCGCCGGCGCGCCGGCCGGGTCGACGAGCACCCGGTCGATCTCGCCGAGGGCGTCGTAGCCGGTGGTGCCGTCGGTGGCCCACCAGCCGGGCAACTCCTCCCCCGGCTCGAGGATCTTCTCCACGTAGACGGGAAAGGCGGGGGTCGACGCGGCGCCGCGGGCCTCCACGACCGCGGCCGCGAGTGCGTCGAGGTAGCCGCCCGGATCGGCCAGGCCGTCGGGATGGTCGATGCGCAGACCGTCGACGAGCCCCTCGCGCACCCATCGGAGGATCTCCCCGTGCGACGCGGCGAAGACCTCGGGCAGCTCGACCCGCACCCCCGCGAGCGAGGTCACCGTGAAGAAGCGACGGTAGTTCAGCTCCTCGGCATCCCGCCGCCACGACGTCACCCGCCAGTGCTGGCGCTCCAGCACGTCGCGCACCGCGAGGCGGTCGGTCGTCGCGCGCAGCGGCGCGGTGCCCGGCGCCAGCGGCAGCACGAGGTCGTAGTAGCGC
Source organism: Microbacterium sp. 69-7 (assembly GCF_001897985.1). Lineage (NCBI taxonomy): Bacteria > Bacillati > Actinomycetota > Actinomycetes > Micrococcales > Microbacteriaceae > Microbacterium > Microbacterium sp. 69-7. The sequence continues at coordinate 27,889 of NZ_MKRU01000112.1, forward strand.
ACCGTGCCGAAACCGTCGTCGTCGCCCTCCGGGGGTGCGACCTCGATCTCGCCGCGACCGAGCACCTCGTCGAGGGTGCCACCCAGCACGGGCAGCACGACGCGCTCGGCGCCGTGCTCCCAATCGATATCGAACGCGTGCGCGTGTCGTGACGCCCGTCCGTGGGTCAGGACGTCCCACCACCACGGGTTCTCGGTCGGATCGGCGACGCCCTGATGGTTCGGCACGATGTCCACGAGGATGCCGAGACCCGCGTCCCGTGCCGCGGCGACGAACCGCGACAGCCCGCCCGGGCCGCCCCGGTCGGCGTCCACCCGCGTGGGGTCCACCACGTCGTAGCCGTGGTCGGAGCCGGAGGCCGCCTGCAGGATCGGCGACAGGTAGGCCCAATCGACGCCGAGATCGTGCAGGTAGCCGGTGACGGCGGCGGCGGCATCCAGGTCGAACGACGCGCGCACCTGCAGGCGGTAGGTCGAGGCGGGCGCGCTGCGCGGGTCGTCGGCCACGGTCAGTGCGGCAGCTCGGGCTGCGGGGCCGGCGAGCGCACGATGTCGATCGGCACCGTCAGCGCCGCCAGCGACGCGGCGACGGAGTGGTCGACGTCGGGCTTCTGCTCCTGATAGTCGCGCAGGACGATGAGCGAGCGACCCGCCAGCTCGACGGCTTCGCCTCCGCGGCGCGACTCGGTGTCGGTGAGCTGGCCCGTGGTGTCGACGACGATCTCCCACTGCGGGCTGAACTCCGCGCGGGGGATCGTGAACGAGAGCCCTTCATCACCCGCGTTGAACAGGATGAAGAAGTGGCGATCGACGATCTGCTCGCCGCGGCGGTCGCGCTCCCGGATGCCGTCGCCGTTGAGGAACACCCCGACGGCGCGGCCGAAGCCGGACTCCCAGTCCTCGGGCTGCATCTCGGTGCCGTCGGGGCGCAGCCACGCGATGTCGGGCAGCGGCGCACCCTCCTCGCGGCGGACGGGCCGGCCGTCGAAGAAGCGGCTGCGCCGGAACGTCGGATGCTCGCGGCGCAACCGGGCGAGGGCGGCCGTGAACTCCACGAGCGGCTGGTCGACGTGGTTCCAGTCGATCCAGGTGATGTCGTTGTCCTGCGCGTACCCGTTGTTGTTGCCGCGCTGCGTGCGGCCCAGCTCATCGCCGTGCGAGATCATCGGCACGCCCTGGCTGAGCAGCAGCGTGGCAAGGAAGTTGCGCTGCTGGCGCGCGCGCAGCATCAGGACGCCCTGGTCGTCAGTGGGGCCTTCCACACCGCAGTTCCACGAGCGGTTGTGCGATTCGCCGTCGTTGTTGTCCTCACCGTTGGCCTCGTTGTGCTTCTCGTTGTACGAGACGAGGTCGCGGAGCGTGAAGCCGTCGTGCGCGGTGACGAAGTTGATGGAGGCGACCGGTCGACGCCCCGAGTTCTCGTACAGGTCTGCCGAGCCCGTCAGCCGCGACGCGAACTCGCCCAGCGTCGCCGGCTCGCCGCGCCACAGGTCGCGGACGGTGTCGCGGTACTTGCCGTTCCACTCCGTCCACTGCGGCGGGAAGTTGCCCACTTGGTAGCCACCGGGGCCGATGTCCCAGGGTTCGGCGATGAGCTTGACCTGCGAGATCACCGGATCCTGCTGCACGATCTCGAAGAAGGCCGCGAGTCGATCGACCTCGTAGAACTCGCGGGCGAGGGTCGCCGCCAGATCGAACCGGAAGCCGTCGACGTGCATCTCCAGCACCCAGTAGCGCAGGGAGTCCATGATCAGCTGGAGGGTGTGCGGGTTGCCGACGTTCATGCTGTTGCCGGTGCCGGTGTAGTCGGTGTAGTACCGCTTGTCGTCGGCTTCGAGCCGGTAGTAGGCCTCGTTGTCGATGCCGCGCATCGACAACGTCGGTCCCATGTGGTTGCCCTCCGCGGTGTGGTTGTAGACCACGTCGAGGATGACCTCGATGCCCGCGGCGTGCAGGGCTTTCACCATGCTCTTGAACTCCTGCACCTGCTGACCGCGCTGACCGCTCGAGGAGTAGGTGTTCTGCGGCGCGAGGAAGGCGATCGTGTTGTAGCCCCAGTAGTTGCTGAGACCCTTCTCCTGCAGGGTGGAGTCGTTGACGAACTGGTGCACCGGCATGAGCTCGATCGCGGTCACGCCGATGTGCTTGAGGTGCTCGATGACGGCGGGATGCGCGATCGCGCTGTAGGTGCCGCGGATCTCCTCGGGGATCTCGGGATGCAGCTGCGTCAGCCCCTTGACGTGGGCCTCGTAGATGACGGTCTCGGCATACGGGGTCTTCGGCAGCCGGTCGCCCGCCCAGTCGAAGAAGGGGTTGACGACGACGCCCTTCATCATGGCCGCGGCCGAGTCCTCGTCGTTGCGGGAGTCGGGGTCGCCGAAGTCGTAGCCGAACACCGACTGCCCCCAGTGGACCTGCCCTTCGACCGCCTTCGCGTAGGGGTCGAGCAGCAGCTTGTTGGGGTTGAACCGATGCCCGTTGGCGGGATCATTCGGCCCGTGCACGCGATAGCCGTATCGCTGGCCCGGCTGCACCGTGGGCAGATACACGTGCCACACGAACGCATCGACGTCGCGCATCTCGATGCGCGTCTCCTTGCCGCGGTCGCCGAACAGACACAGCTCGACGCGCTCGGCACCCTCGCTGAACAGCGCGAAGTTCGTTCCACTGCCGTCGAACGTCGCCCCGAGCGGGTACGCGGATCCTGGCCATGCCTGCATGTGCGACTCCCTGTGCGATGACATCGTTCGGTGACACCGTTGCCACACGCTCGAACCGTGACGAGACCATCCCGTGACGAGTTCAGCCTAGGCCTCGGACCCACTCGTCGGGGTGTGGGACGGTGGGTCTGGACGCGGGCGCGCGGAGTTGCTATACGCCGCGGCACCCCGCGAGAAACCAGCCTCGGAGCGAGAAACACGTGCAGACGTGATGTCTCGCGGCCGGGATGGTTTCTCGCTGGCTGCAGGACGCCGGCGGTGCGGGATGCCGTCAGGCGGCGAGGTTGCGGGCCGCCTGGCGAGCGGCCCCGAGCGCGACGTACTCGCCCGCCGCGGGCACGTCCACCGGCACGCCGAGGACGTCGGGGGCGATGCGCCGCACCGCCTCGGACTGCGCGCCGCCGCCGACCAGCAGCGCCCGTTCGATCGGCACACCGAGCCCGCGGATGGCATTCAGGCCGGCCGCGAGTCCTCGCAGCATGCCCTCGACGGCGGCGCGGGCGAGGTTCTCGCGGGTGGTGGAGGCGAGCGTCATCCCCGTCAGCTCCGCGGTCGCATCGGGCAGGTTGGGAGTGCGCTCCCCCTCGAAGTAGGGCAGCAGGCACAGCCCCCCGGCGCCGGATGCCGCGGCCAGCGCGAGCCGGCTGAGCTCCCCGTGGTCGACGGCGAGCAGCCGGGCGGTCACGTCCAGCACGCGTGCGGCGTTGAGCGTCGCCACCAGCGGGAGGAAGTGGCCGTCGGCATCCGCGAAGCCCGCGACGGTGCCGGTGGGGTCGATCGTGCGCTCCGCACTGACCGCGAACACGGTGCCGCTGGTCCCGATCGAGACGACGACGTCGCCGACCGTCGCGCCCACCCCGAACGCCGCCGCCGCGTTGTCGCCCGCGCCCGCGCCGACGCGGCGGCCGTCGGCATCCGTGACCGACTCGAGAGGGCCGAGCACCCGCGGCAGCGCGGCGTCGTGGCCGAGCGCGGCGACGAGCAGATCGCGATCGTAGGCGCCTGTCGCGGGGTTCCAGTAGCCCGTGCCGGAGGCGTCGGAACGGTCGGTGATCAGCTCGTCGAACGCCGCGGTGCCCTCAGCCACCGGCCCGAACCCGCGCAGGCGCCAGGTCAGCCAGTCGTGCGGCAAGGCGACGGCGGCCACGGCCGCGGCGTGGTCGGGTTCGGAGTCGCGCAGCCACCGGAGCTTGGTGACGGTGAAGGAGGCCACGGGCACGAGTCCGGTGCGTCGCGCCAGCTCGTCGGCGCCGAACTGCGTGATCAGATCCGCCGCCGCCCCCGCCGAGCGGGTGTCGTTCCACAGCAGCGCGTCGCGCACGACCGCGCCGCGCGCATCGAGCGCGACCATGCCGTGCTGCTGCCCGCCGATCGCCCAGGCGGCGACGTCGGCGATGCCCCCGGCATCCGCGATCGCCTCCTGCAGCGCGACCCACCACGCCTCGGGATCGACGCTCGTGCCGTCGGGGTGCGCCGCGCGCCCCGAACGGACCACGGCTCCCGTCTCCGCATCGACGATGACGACCTTGCAGGACTGCGTCGACGAGTCGACGCCCATGAGGAGTGCCATGTCGGCATCCTCTCTCGGTGGCCCGCCACCACCCGCCGAGACACCGGATCCGCACCGAGACACCGGCGTGCGGCGGGTGTCTCGGTGCGGAC
>NZ_MKRU01000113.1:0-51006 GCF_001897985.1 Microbacterium sp. 69-7
CGGCATCAACGGCTCCATCACGGCCCACACCTCGTCAGAGATCTCCTGTCGCGTCACCGTTCAAGACTCACCCACCGAGGAGCGGAACCTCTTGATCAACACGCCCTAGGCGACGAGCGCACTGCCGATCGTGGTGCAGGCTCCGCCGGATAGGCTGGAGCGCATGCCCGTGACCCTGCTCGGAGCCGCCGAGATCCGCGCGCTCGCCGCCGACCTCGACGTGACACCGACGAAGAAGCTCGGTCAGAACTTCGTCGTCGATGCCAACACCGTGCGAAAGATCGTGCACGTCGCGGAGGTGACGGCCGCCGACCGGGTCGTCGAGGTGGGCCCCGGGCTGGGCTCTCTCACACTCGCGATTCTGGAGACCGGCGCTGCGGTCACCGCCGTGGAGATCGATCATCGCCTCGCCGAGCGTCTGCCGGCCACGGCCGCGTCGCACGGCGTCGCCTCCGGTGCGCTGACGGTCGTGGATGCCGACGCCCTTCGCGTCACCGCGCTTCCGGGTGATCCGAACGTGCTCGTCGCCAACCTGCCGTACAACGTCAGCGTGCCGGTGCTGCTGCACTTCATGGAGACCTTCCCGGGCCTTGAGCGCGGTGTCGTGATGGTGCAGGCGGAGGTGGGGGAGCGGCTCGCCGCTCCGCCGGGATCCAAGGTCTACGGAGCGCCCAGCGTCAAGGCCGCCTGGTACGGCCCGTGGCGGCTGGCCGGCACCGTCTCTCGGCAGGTCTTCTGGCCGGTGCCCAACGTCGACAGCGTGCTCGTCGGGTTCCGTCGCGACCTCGAGCCGCGCGGCGACGAGGCGCTTCGTCGCGCGACGTTCCAGGTGGTGGATGCCGCCTTCCAGCAGCGCCGCAAGATGCTGCGGCAGGCGCTGGCACCGGTGCTCGGCGGATCGTCGAGCACCGCGTCGGCGGTGTTGGAGGCTGCAGGCGTCGACCCGACGGCGCGTGGCGAGCAGCTCACGATCGCGGACTTCGTCGCGATCGCCCGCACGCTTCGGTAAGCGCCGGTGCGCGCGCCGCGCCTCGCCGTGACCCGCTGACCGTCGGTCGGCGACATGTCGCATCCTGTTCACCGCGCGGTCACGAAACATGCTTGTAACATTGCGCCCATGCGTATGGCCGAGCATCCTGCTCCCGAACGGGTCCTGCTCCATCTCAGCGACACCCATCTGCGCGCCGCCGGCTCGCGCATCTGGGACCGCGTCTCGGGGGAAGAACACCTCGCTCGTGCGTTGTCCGGAATCGAAGCGTCGGGCGTGCGTCCCGACGCGATCGTGGTGACGGGTGACCTCGTCGACCTCGGCGAACGTGCCGCCTATGCCACGCTGCGCGCGATGGTGGAACCCGTGGCCGCACGCCTCGAGGCGCCGGTGGTGTGGGTGATGGGAAACCACGACGATCGCGCCGCGTTCCGCAGCGAGCTCTGGGACGACGAGGATGCGGACCTTCGCCCCGTCGATCGCGTCGACGAGTTCGACGGCCTGCGCATCGTCACGCTAGACACCTCCGTGCCGGGGCATCACTACGGCGAGATCAGCGACGCGCAGCTGGCCTGGCTCGCCGCCGTGCTCGTCACGCCCGCGCCGCTGGGCACGATCCTCGCCATGCATCACCCGCCCGTGCCGAGCGTGCTCGCGCTCGCGGCGAGCGTGGAGCTGCGCGATCAGGCGCGGCTCGCCCGAGTGGTGCGCGGCACCGACGTCCGCGCGATCATCGCCGGGCATCTCCACTACTCGACGTTCGCGACGTTTGCCGGCATCCCCGTCTCGGTCGCCTCATCGACCTGCTACGCGCAGGATCTCACCGTGCCGGTCGGCGGCACCCGTCCGCAGGACGGCGCGCAGTCCTACAACCTCGTCCACGTGTACGACGACACCGTCGTCCACTCCGTGGTCCCGGTCGACGTATCGCGCGTCATGGAGTACACCGACCCCGAGGCGGCTCAGCGACTCCTCGCCGACGCGGGGATCACCGGCGTCGGCGTGCAGCGGCCGTCGGCGCCGCCGACACGCCCGGTGTCCGTGCTGCACTGACCGGCGTCTCCCACGGGGCACGCACCGGGAACATCCGCTCGAGCGTCTCGCGGAGCATCCGCACGCGCAGCTCCTCCGGCACCTCCGTCTCGCCGCCGTCGTTCAGGCAGAACATGTCGGCGTCGCGGCGTTGCTCCAAACGGCGCATCTTCTTCAGTGACGAGGCCATCGTGGTCTGCACGTACTGCACGCGCGGCTCGTTCGTCGCGATCGCGCGTCCGGTCATCAGTGCGTAGTAGTGATAGAGGCTGTTGGTCACCGAGACGTCGGTCGCGCTGCGGAAGCGGGATGCCGCCGTGCGCGCGATGTCGTCGGCGAACTCGCGCTCCACCTCCGCGGCCACGCTTCGCCGCATCGGGGCCGCGCAGTGCTCGAGGTCGCGCAGGATCACCCGCCCGAAGCGCTCCCGCAGGAGCTCTCGATTGACGCGCAGCGCGTTGTCGTGGCCGGATCGTTCCGTGCGTGTGGGGCCGGCCCCGATGCGGACGTCGCACTCGACGAACTTGGTGAGACCGCCCGCGGTGAAGAACATCTCCGCCGTCACGGGGCGGCCGAAGAACATGTCGTCGTTCGAGTAGAGGAAGTGCTCGGCCAGCCCGTCGATGCGGTGCAGTTGCGCCTCGACGGCGTGGGAGTTGTGCGTGGGGAGTACGGACGGGTCGGCGAAGAACTCCTCGCTGCGCACGACCGTCACCCGCGGGTGCTCCGCCAGCCAGGCGGGATGCGGCGAGTCGGTGGCGATGAAGATGCGTCGCACCCAGGGTGCGTACATGTGGACGCTGCGCAGCGCATACCGCAGCTCGTCGACGTGACGGTAGCGGGCGGGCCCGTCGTCGCCCTTGCCGACGACGTACTCCTCTTGCTGCGCGGCGCGCTGTCGCTGGAACTCGCTGGCCGATCCGTCGACCCAGGAGAAGACCATGTCGATGTCGACGCTGACCTGGTGGGGGCGTGCGTCGAACATGCCCACCACGGTGCGCCACGACCTGCCGTAGCGCCAGACCGTCGTGGGAACGAGGTCGGATGCCGGGAAGACCCGCCGCGTGAGCGCGTTCGGTCGTGGCGTGTGGACCAGCTCGCCGGCCGTCCGCCACGTCTCCAGACGCACCCCCTGCGCGCTGCCGTAGCGCAGTGATCCGCTCTGCGTGATCCGCGGGCGAAACAGCCGCAGAGCCCACACGGCGTCGGCGTCGGGGAGGGGTAGATCGACGGCGAGGCGGGCGGGACCGCCCGGCGTCTTCGCGTACAGCGGCTCTTGCGCTCCGGCGGCGGCGAGGGCGCGCAGGGCCGCGCGTCCCTCCGCGGCATCGACCACGATCACCACGGCGCCGTGGTCGTCTTGGGCGAGCAGCGGATCGATGCCGGCGGCGACCAGGGCGTCGGCGACCAGTCCGATGTCCGCGATGCGCGCCATCTCGGGCGTGAGGTCGTCGTGGACGACGTGGAGGATGCCGTCCACCCAGCGCAGGTCGTCGCGGGCGAGCAGGCTCGACCAGGGATGCGGGTGCGGCGAGAGTGCCTCCAGTGCTGCCATTACGCGGACCGCCCTTCATCGTCGGAGAGCCTCAGCGTACGTTGCCGGCGTTTCCCGCGCGTTTCGGGAGCGACAGGCCCGGTGAGCGGTCGCGGTCGATAGCCTGGACGGGTGACCGACACCTCCGAGCGTTTCCCCGCCTCGCGCGGCGGCGACCTGCACCGTCCGTACGCCGCGGCATCCGACCGCTACTCCGCCTCCACGTTTCGTCAGGTGGGCTCGAGCGGGCTGTATCTGCCGGCGATCTCGCTGGGGCTGTGGTGGAACTTCGGCGACAACGTGCCCTTCGACAACCAGCGCGCGCTGCTGCGCCACGCCTTCGACCGCGGCATCACCCATTTCGATCTCGCGAACAACTACGGTCCGCCCTACGGCAGCGCCGAGACGAACTTCGGGCGCATGATGCGAGAGGACTTCCGGCCCTACCGGGACGAGCTGATCATCTCGTCGAAGGCCGGGTACGACATGTGGGACGGGCCCTACGGCCAGTGGGGTTCGCGCAAGTACCTGCTCGCCAGCGCCGAGCAGTCGCTGACGCGCATGTCGCTCGACTACGTCGACATCTTCTACTCACACCGCTTCGATCCGGTCACCCCGATCGAGGAGACGGTCGCGGCGCTGGACACTCTCGTGCGTCAGGGCAAGGCGCTCTACGTCGGCATCTCGTCGTACGAGCCCGAGCAGACGGCGAAGGCGGCTGCGGTGGCGCGTGAGCTCGGCACACCGCTGATCATCCATCAGCCGTCCTACTCGATCCTCGGGCGATGGATCGAAGACGGCTTGACCGGCGTGCTCCGGGAGGAGGGGATGGGGGCGATCGCCTTCGTGCCGCTCGCGCAGGGCCTGCTCACCGATCGCTATCTCGGCGACGGCACCTCGACCCGGTCGCAGGAGCGCTCGTCGCTGCCCGGGCGCCGTCTGACCGATACGGCGCTGGAGGGCCTGCGCGCGCTGAACGTGATCGCCCGTGAGCGCGGACAGAGCCTCGCGCAGCTCGCGCTGCAGTGGGTGCTGCGCGACGGCGTGGTGGCCTCGGCGCTCATCGGCGCTTCGCGCCCGCAGCAGCTCGACGAGAACCTCGCGGCCGTGCACGGTCCCGCCTTCGACGCGGAAGAGCTCGAGCGCATCGACGTCATCTCCGCCGGTATCGGCGAGGTGTGGGCGGACGCTTCGTGACGACCGCTGCGGCGGCCGGTCGCCGGGTGCACGTGCGTGCGCCCGGCAAGATCAACATCGCCTTCGACGTCGGTGACGTCCAGCCCGACGGCTACCACGACGTGGCCTCGGTGTATCAGGCGGTGTCCGCGTACGAAGACGTGTGGGCGCGGGTCGCGGACGACTTCACGCTCACGGTGACCGGCGATCTGGACGTGTCTGGTGTGCCGCTCGACGAGTCCAATCTCGCCGTGCGCGCCGCGCGGCGCGTCGCGGAGCGGCTGGGGTGGCGCGGCGGCATCCACCTCGACATCCACAAGGGCGTACCCGTCGCCGGCGGCATGGGCGGCGGCTCGGCGGATGCCGCGGCGGCTCTCGTGGCCGTCAACGAGCTGCTCGGCGGAGCTCTCACGACTCTCGAACTGCAAGAACTCGCGGCGCCCCTGGGCGCGGACGTGCCGTTCGCGGTGCTCGGGGGGACGGCCATCGGCACGGGGCGCGGCGACGAGCTCGCTCCGGCGCTGGCACGGGGCCGCTTCGACTGGGTGCTCGTGACGAGTGAGGACGGACTGTCGACCCCCGCCGTGTACCGGGAACTGGACCGGTTGAGAGAGCTGCCCGACATCGCGCCCGCCCACGGTGTACCCGCCGCCGACCCTGTCGTGATGCAGGCGCTGCGTGCGGGCGATCCCGCCGCACTCGCCGTGGCCGTGCGCAACGACCTGCAGGACGCCGCCCTCTCGCTGCGGCCGTCGCTGGCCGAGACGCTGCGCGCAGGTCATCGCGCGGGCGCGCTGGCCGGGCTCGTCTCGGGGTCCGGACCGACCGTCGCCTTCCTCGCCGCCGATGAGCGCGGGGCGTCGGCGCTGGCGTCCGAACTCGCCGCTTCGGCGGCGCCGGGATCGCGTGTGCTGCACGTGCACGGACCCGTCCCCGGCGCGCGCGTGATCACCTCCTGACCATTGCGCGTCTGCCGCATCGGGCAGACACCGACCGAAGAGCGTCCTCACGAACGGAGACCGCATGTCCGATCGCCACCCTCACCACGATGCGTCGCTGGATCGCACCATGACAGACGATCTCGCCGGCCGCGGGCTCGTCGTGCGTCGGGTCGACGATGCGCTGCGCACCGAGACCGACCCCTGGTTGGAGGCCGTCTCCCGCGGCTTCCTGGGCGGTGAGCGCAACGACGTGCAGCGTGATGCGTTCTTCGCGCACACGGCGTACCGGCGCAAGATCGGCGTGTTCGATGAGACCGCGCCCCAGCCGGACGTGCCGGTGGCGACCTTCGCCTCGTGGGCGGCGGAGCTGACCCTTCCCGGAGGGACCGTTGCGGCCTGTGCGATCAGCTCGGTGACCGTCGCCCCCACCCATCGCCGCCGCGGCATCCTGCGCTCGGTGATGACGGGGGAGCTGCGTACCGCCGTGGAGCGCGGGCTTCCCGTCGCGATCCTCACCGTGAGCGAGTCGAAGATCTACGGCCGCTTCGGCTTCGCGCCGGCCGCGCTCGCCGCGCAGTGGACGATCGACGCCCGTCGGGCGCGGTGGGTGGGCCCCGACGCGCCGGGACGCATCGACTTCGTCACTCGCGCGCAGGGGCGTGAGGTCGCCGCGGCGCTGCACGAGCGCGTGCGCGCGCAGACGCCGGGTGAGATCGACATGCCCGGTGGGCACTGGGACCGCTTCTTCGGCACCCGAGCCGACGTCGAGAAAGCCGAGGAGCTGCGGGTGGTCCAGTACCGCTCCGCAACGGGAGACGTCGACGGCGTCGCCCTGTACAAGGTCACGGAGAACGAGCACGACTTCGCGGCGTCCACTGTCGATGTCCTGCTGCTGGTCGCGGCGACCGACGAGGCGTACGCGGGGCTGTGGCGCTTCCTGCTGACGATGGACCTCATCGCCACGGTGCGCGCCGGCGAACTGTCGGTCGACGAGCCGCTGTGGTGGATGATCGCCGACCAGCGGGCCGCGACCGTCACCGTGCGCGACCACCACTACACGCGGATCCTCGATGTACCGGCCGCCCTGTCGGCGCGCACCTACGACGTCGCCGACACGGTCGTGCTCGACGTCGCCGATCCGCTGGGCATCGCCTCCGGGGTGTTCCTGCTGACGACGGATGCCGACGGCACCGCCGCGGTGGAGCTGGTCGACGAGCCGCCGGTCGGCGTGCCGACGGTCACGCTCGGGGTGGCCGAGCTGTCCGCGCTGCTGCTGGGCGGCGTGTCGCCCGTGACGCTGGCGCGCGCGGGCCGTCTGGTCGCCGACGACGCCCCCGCGCTCGCACGGCTGTTCGCCTCCACGGTGCCGCCGCGGCTGAGCTTCTGGTACTGAGCGCCGGGACCTCTCGCGTAGCCTGGAGCGGATATGGCGCATCTGCTCGGGGCTGAAGGCCTCCACCTGGAATTCCCCACGAAGGTCGTGTTCGACCGCGTCTCGCTCGGCGTCGACGAGGGCGACCGCATCGGCATCGTCGGTCGTAACGGCGACGGCAAGTCATCCCTCATGGCCATGCTGGCCGGCCGCCTCGCGCCGGATGCCGGGCGCGTGACGGTGCGCGGCGGCGTGCGCGTGGGCGTGCTCGACCAGGGCGACACGCTCGATGACACGTTGACCATCGCGCAGAGCGTCGTCGGCGACCGTGCCGAGCACGACTGGGCCGGGGATGCCGGGGTGCGCGACGTGATCGCGGGCCTCGTGGGTGATCTCGACTGGGACGGCCCGGTCGCCGGACTCTCCGGAGGGCAGCGGCGACGGGTCGCGCTCGCGCACCTGCTCGTCGGAGACTGGGACGTGCTGGCGCTCGACGAGCCCACGAACCACCTCGATGTCGAAGCGGTGGCCTGGCTCGCCGCGCACCTCACGCGGCGCTGGTCGGCATCCCAGGGTGCGCTCCTGGTCGTCACCCACGATCGATGGTTCCTGGACGAGGTCTGCACCAAGACGTGGGAGGTGCACGACCGCATCGTCGAGCCGTTCGAGGGCGGCTACGCGGCCTACGTGCTGCAGCGCGTCGAGCGCGACCGCCAGTCGGCCGTGATCGAGCAGCGTCGACAGAACCTCGCTCGCACAGAGCTCGCGTGGCTGCGCCGCGGCGCGCCGGCGCGCACCAGCAAGCCGCGGTTCCGCATCGAGGCGGCCAATGAACTCATCGCTGACGTCCCCGAGATCCGCGACAAGGTGCAGTTGCAGTCGCTCGCCGTGTCCCGGTTGGGCAAGGACGTCGTCGACCTGCTCGACGCCGGCGTGACTTACGGCGATCGACTGGTGCTGCAAGACGTCGAGTGGCGCATCGCGCCGGGGGAGCGCACCGGCATCCTCGGCGTCAACGGCGCCGGCAAGTCCACGCTCCTCGGTCTCATCGCCGGCACGGTCGAGCCCACCCACGGTCGGGTCAAGCGCGGAAAGACCGTGAAGGTCGCGACGCTCACGCAGCGGATGGACGAGCTCGACCAATACCTGGACGATCCGGTGCGCGTGGTCATCTCGGGGCTGCGCACGAGCTACACCATCGGAACGGGCTCCAAGGCATCCGAGCTCACGCCGGGCCAGCTGCTGGAGCGCATGGGCTTCAGCTCGGCGCAGCTGTCGACGCCCGTGAAGGATCTGTCCGGTGGCCAGCAGCGTCGCCTGCAGCTGCTGCTGATCCTGCTCGATCAGCCCAACGTGCTGATCCTCGACGAGCCGACCAACGACCTCGACACCGACATGCTCGCTGCCATCGAGGACCTCCTCGACTCGTGGGCCGGAACGCTGCTGGTCGTCTCCCACGATCGCTACTTCCTCGAGCGTGTCACGGACCAGCAGTACGCGGTCATGGGCGGACGGCTACGGCACTTGCCGGGAGGCATCGACGAATACCTGAGGCTCCGCGCCGTTCAGCGCGACCAGCCGGCTGCGCCCGTCGTGGCCGGCTCGGAGGGCGACACTGCTCCGGCGCTGGCCGGCGCCGACCTCCGCGCCGCGCAGAAGGAGCTCGCCGCGGCGGAGCGGCGCATCCAGAAACTGACGGCCCAGGTGGATGCCGCCCGCACCGCCCTTGCCGACCACGACCAGTCCGACTATGCGGGGCTGGGCGAGAAGATGCGCGCGATCGGCGAGCTCGAGGCAGAGATCGCTGCGCTGGAGGAGCGCTGGTTCGAGCTCTCCGAGCTCATCGGCTGAGCCGGCTGTCAGGAGTCGAAGCCCAGCGACAGCTTTCGCAGCAGGCCCGCGAGTCGCTCGCGATCGGAGCGTGACAGCACGCTGAGCAGCAGGGCTTCGGCGTCGACGAGGCGTGTGATCGCGGCATCCACGCGGGTCTTGCCCTCGTCGGTGATCGTCACCAGAACGCTGCGTCCGTCACCGGGATCGGCCTCGCGGCGCACCAGGCGGCGTCCGACGAGGCGATCGATGCGGTTCGTCATCGTGCCGCTGGAGACCAGCGTCTGCTGCAGCAGCTGCTTGGGACTGAGCTGGTAGGGCTCGCCGGCCCGTCGCAGTGCCGACAGCACGTCCCACTCCCAGGGTTCGAGGTCGCTGCGACGAAACGCCTCGCGTCGCGCCCGGTCGAGATGACGCGACAGGCGATCCACCCGCGAGAGCACCTCCAGCGGCGAGAAGTCGAGATCCGGTCGCTGGGCGCCCCACGCGCCGACGATGCGGTCGACTTCGTCGTGCTCGGTGGACATGCCTCCATTATCGTCACGGCGGCGCTCGGAGTTGCGTCAAAATACCCCTAGGGGTATCGTGTGAATACGCGTTCGAGAAGGAGAACAGATGCGCATCGTGATCGTCGGGGGAGTGGCCGGAGGCATGAGCTGTGCCGCGCGTGCGCGCAGGCTCGATGAGGCGGCCGAGATCATCGTCCTCGAGCGGGGCGCGCACGTCTCGTTCGCGAACTGCGGCCTGCCCTACTACGTCGGCGGAGAGATCGCCGATGAGTCCGCTCTGCTCGTGCAGACCCCGGCCTCGCTGAAAGCGTCTCTCGCGCTCGACGTGCGCCCCGGTCACGAGGTGACGGCGGTGGATGCCGCGGCCAAGACCGTGACCGTGATGAGCGCAGACGGTGTCGACACCCTGCACTACGACGCCCTCGTGCTGGCTCCGGGCGCCGCCGCGGCGACGCCGCCCATCACCGGACTGGACTCGCCGCGGGTGCGGACGCTGCGCAGCGTCGAAGACGCGGTCGCGTTGCGTGATCGCGTCCAGGCCGGTGCGCGCCGTGCCGTCGTGCTCGGAGCGGGCTTCATCGGCATCGAGGCCGCCGAAGCGCTCGCCCAGCGTGGGCTGCACACCACCGTCGTCGAGTTCGCGCCGCACGTGCTGCCCCCGCTCGAGGACGAGCTGGCCGCCCTCGTGACCGCGGAACTGCGGACGCTCGGCATCGAGGTGCGCGCCGGCACCGCGGCCACCGCGGTCGAATCCGGTGAGGACGGCGACGTCGTCGTCCTCGACGACGGCACCCGCCTGGACGCCGACATCGTCGTGCTCTCGGTGGGTGTTCGTCCCGACACGGCGGTCTTCGAGGCCGCGGGCGTCGCATGCGTGCGTGGGGCGATGATCATCGACGAGCACGGACGTACCTCGCTGCCCGACGTCTACGCGGTCGGTGATGCGACGGCATCCGTCGACGCCGTCACCGGGGCCGTGCGTCCCGTCGCGCTCGCCGGACCCGCCAACCGCGCCGGACGGCTCGTCGCCGACGCGATTCTCCGTCCGGAGCACGCTCGTCCGCTTCCGCGCCCCGTCGGGACGGCGATCGTCCGTGTCGGTGCGCAGACGGTGGCGATGACCGGCGCGAACCGCGCCGCGCTCGCCGCCGCCGGGATCGACGCGGACACGCTGCACCTTCATCCGGGCCAGCACGCCGGCTACTTTCCCGGCGCTTCGCAGATCCATCTGGTCGTCCACATCCGTCGGAGTGACGGGTTGCTGCTGGGAGCGCAGGCCGTCGGCGCCGACGGGGTCGACAAGAGGATCGACGTGCTCGCGACGGCCATCCGTGCGGGCTGGGCGGTGGATGAGCTGATCGACCTCGACCTGGCCTACGCACCGCCGTACGGCTCTGCGAAGGACCCCGTCAACATGGTGGGGATGGTCGGCGAGAACGTCCGGGGCGGGGCCCTCCGCCTCTGGTACGCGCAGGACGTCGACGCGGTCGCCGAGACCGCGCTGATCCTCGACGTGCGTACACCCGCAGAACTGTCCACCGGGCACCTTCCCGGCGTGCTCGCCATCCCGCACACCGCGCTGCGCGGCCGGCTCGACGAGGTGCGAGAGGCTGCCGCCGGGCGACCCGTGCGCGTCATGTGCCAGTCGGGCGTGCGCTCCGCGATCGCGCACCGCGTGCTCGCGCAGGCCGGGTTCGACTCGGCGTCCCTGTCCGGCGGCATGCTGACGCTGCGCGCCGTTCTCGGTGAGCGGGCGGATGCCGTGCTCGTCTCCGACCGCACACGCGTCTGAGGCGCGCGGACTCTTCCCCTCCCTGGCACGACCGACGAACAACGAACAGGAGAACTCCCATGTGCTCAGCAGTGACCTGCCGAACCTGCGGCAAGACGACGTGGGCCGGCTGCGGCCAGCACGTCGACCAGGTGATGAAGAACGTGCCGGCATCCCAGCGCTGCCCCGGCCACGAGCAGGCAGCCGGCGGCGGCTTCCTCGCCCGCGTGTTCGGGCGGTGACGACGAACGTGTCCGCATCCGACGCGGCGACGGCGCACGACGGCGCCGCGCAGCGCAAGATCGCCAACCGTCTGCGCCGTGCGCGGGGCCAGCTCGATGCGGTCATCGCCGCCGTTGAGGAGGGAAAGCCCTGTCGCGACGTCGTGACGCAGTTGGCTGCCGTCTCCAGCGCGCTGGACCGCGCCGGCTTCGCCATCGTGTCCACGGCGCTGCGGGAGTGTCTTTCCGATCCGGAGGGTGCAGCCGCGGAAGACGGCGTCACCGCCGACGAGCTGGAGAAGCTCTTCCTCATGCTCGCCTGAGCACGGCGATGCGGTCATCCGGGGTCGGGACTGGCAGACTGGAGCGGCACACCCGCCGTCTCGTGGGGTGCGGTCCGCCGTAGTGTAACGGCAGCACGACAGCCTTTGGAGCTGTGAGGTTCAGGTTCGAATCCTGGCGGCGGAGCATGACAGAGAACAGGTTGGATGCGTCCCTCGCCGTCGTGATCCTCGCCGCGGGGCAGGGTACGCGCATGCGCTCGTCGCTGCCGAAGGTGCTGCACCGCATCGGGGGCCGCCCCCTCGTCGGGCACGTTCTCGACACGGCGCGCGACCTGTCGCCCGCCCACGTTCTCGTCGTCGTCCGGCACGAAAGGGATCTCGTCGCCGATGCGGTGACCGGTATCTCGCCCGAGGTCGTCGTGGTCGACCAGGACGAGATCCCGGGCACGGGTCGCGCCGTCGAAGTCGCCCTGGACGCCGTCCCCGATTTCGACGGCGACGTGCTGGTGCTTTCCGGTGACGTCCCCCTGCTCGATGCCGAGACGCTGAGCGCCCTCATCCGAGACCACCGCTCGTCCCGGGCTGCGATCACACTGCTGTCGGCCGTGCTCGACGACGCGACCGGCTACGGCCGTGTCGTGCGCGCCACCAACGGCGGCGTGGAGCGCATCGTCGAGCAGAAGGACGCCACGGCCGCGGAAGCGGCGATCACCGAGATCAACGCGGGCGTCTACGTCTTCCAGGCGGAGATGTTGCGTTCGCAGCTGGCGCGTGTGGGCACCCAGAACGCGCAGGGCGAGAAGTATCTGACCGACGTCGTGGGCCTGGCCCGCACCGCGGGGCTCGCCGTCACGGCATCCGTCGTCTCCGACGTCTCGCTGACGCTCGGCGTCAACGATCGCGCGCAGCTCGCCGAGGCCGGGCGCCTGCTCAACGCGCGCACCGTGCGCCGGTGGCAACTCGACGGCGTCACGATTCAGGATCCGGCGACGACCTGGATCGATGTCACCGCGACCCTCGCGCCCGACGTGACGGTGTTGCCCAACACTCACATCCTGCGCGCCACCGCCGTGGCTGCCGGCGCCACGATCGGACCCGACACGACGCTGGAGGACTGCGAGGTGGGCGAGAACGCCGTCGTCCGCCGCACTGATGCGACTCTCGCCGTCATCGGGGCGGGCGCCTCGGTCGGACCGTTCGCCTATCTGCGGCCGGGTACCGTGCTGGCCGACGGAGGCAAGATCGGAACGTTCGTGGAGACGAAGAACTCCACCATCGGCGCAGGCAGCAAGGTTCCCCACCTGTCCTACATCGGCGACACGACGATCGGACGCGGCGTCAACCTCGGCGCCGGCGCGATCACCGCGAACTACGACGACATCGCCAAGCATCGCACCGAGATCGGTGACGAGGTGCACTCCGGCTCGCACAACGTCTTCGTCGCGCCCGTTAGGATCGGAGATGGCGCCAAGACCGGTGCCGGTGCGGTGATCCGGAAGGACGTCCCGCCCGGAGCTCTCGCCTTGAGCGTTGCCCCCCAGCGCAACGTCGAGGGGTGGGTCGAGAACCACCGACCGGGAACGGCCGCGGCCGCGGCCGCGGCACGTTCCCGCACTGCACAGGAAGCGGACCATGGCGCGCAAGAAGCACACGGTTGACCTGGACGTCGAGCGCGGGATCGCCCCCGGACTCGTCGCCAAGACCAAGAAGCGTCTGGTCGTCGCCAGCGGCAGCTCGCATCCGACCCTGTCGCATGACGTCGCCCAGGCGCTCGGCACCGAGCTGGTACCGACCGAGCATCGTACGTTCGCCTCCGGCGAGATCCTGACCCGCTTCGAGGTGTCGATCCGCGGCTGCGATGCCTTCATCATCCAGTCCTTCGGCCCCCCGGTGAACGAGTGGCTCATGGAGCTGCTGATCATGCTGGATGCCGCCAAGCGCGCCTCCGCGAAGCGGATCACCGTCGTCGCGCCGTATTACCCGTACTCGCGTCAGGACAAGAAGGGTCGCGGTCGCGAGCCGATCAGCGCGCGTCTCGTCGCCGATCTGCTGAAGACGGCGGGTGCCGACCGCGTGATGAGCGTGGACCTGCACGCCGCTCAGATCCAGGGGTTCTTCGATGGACCGGTCGATCACCTGTTCGCCAAGCCCGTGCTGCTCGAGTACTTCCAGAACAGCCTTTCGACCGACGACCGTGCCAAGCTCACCGTCGTCTCGCCCGACACCGGGCGCGTGCGCGTGGCCGACCAGTGGTCCGACTCGCTCGGAGCGCCTCTCGCGATCATCCACAAACGCCGCGACCCGAACGTCGCCAACCAGGTGACCGTCAACGAGATCGTGGGACACGTCGAGGGTCGCGTCTGCCTGCTCGTCGACGACATGATCGACACCGGCGGCACCATCGTCAAGGCGGCGCAGGCGCTGAAGACCAACGGGGCCGAACGGGTCATCGTGGCGGCCACGCACGCGGTGTTCAGCGCTCCGGCGACCGAGCGCCTGCAGGATGCCGCGATCGACGAAGTCGTCGTGACCGACACGATTCCCCTTGCGGACGAGAAGCGCTTCCCGGGGCTGACGATTCTGCCCATCGCTCCGCTGCTCGCGCGCGCGATCAAAGAGGTCTTCGAGGACGGGTCGGTCACAAGCATGTTCGACGGCGCCGCCTGAGACAGGGAAACGCCGAGGACGGGCCGGAGATATTACCGGTCATCCGGCCTGCGGGTGGATCCGCATCGTGCCTAGGATCGCGGTATGACCCCTCCGATGCTCGAGGCGGACCTGACTGTCGCCGCACCTCATGCTCGACCGATCGATGACCTGCGCAGCGCGCTGCGGGTCGACGGCGATGGCTTGAGCGCGGCCGACGTCGCGGAACGGCTCGAGATCGCCGGTCCCAACCTGCTGCCGGAGCCGAAACGCACGCCGGGGTGGCTGCGGTTCCTCTCCCACTTCAACGACACTCTGATCTACATCCTGCTGGCCGCCGCCGCCATCAAGGCCGTGATGGGCGACTGGCTCGATTTCTGGGTCATCATGGCCGTCGCCATCATCAACGCGGTGATCGGGTATGTCCAGGAAGGGCAGGCGGAAAAGGCTCTCGCGGGCATCCGCGGCATGCTCTCCCCCGAAGCCACCGTGCTCCGCGACGGTCGCTGGGCCACGGTGCCTGCCGCCGACCTTGTACCGGGTGACATCGTCCGGCTCATGCCCGGCGACAAGGTCCCCGCCGACGTCCGCCTCGTCGAGGCGACGCAGTTGCGCATCGACGAAGCCGCGCTGACGGGGGAGTCGGTGCCGTCGTCCAAGGATCCGGCGCCCGTTGCCCACGGAGCCGGCGTGGGAGACCGTGCGTCGATGGCATTCTCCGGCACGATCGTCACCGGCGGTCAGGGCGCGGGCATCGTCACCGGAACGGGCGCGGCGACCGAGATCGGGAAGATCCAGGCCCTCGTCGGGGAGGCGGGCTCGCTCGATACACCGCTCACGATCCAGCTGGCATCTTTCGGCAAGAAGCTCACCCTCGTCATCCTCGGGATGGCGCTGGCCATGATGGTCATCGGCCGATACCTGCACGACGTGCCCCTGCCCGACCTCGTCTCGGCGACGATCGGTTTCGCCGTGGCGGCGATCCCGGAGGGGCTTCCCGCGCTGGTGACGATCACTCTGGCGATCGGCGTGCAGCAGATGGCCCGACGTCACGCGATCACCCGTAAGCTGCCCGCCGTCGAGGCGCTCGGCTCGGTCACCACCGTCTGCTCCGACAAGACGGGCACGCTGACCAAGAACGAGATGACGGTGCGCACGATGCTCACCCCGGTCGGACGCTATGAGGTTTCCGGCCTCGGCTACGACCCGACGGGCGAGATCACGCCGGCCGGCGGCTCAGACCTGGCGGCGCTGCTGGCCGTGGCCGACCTCTGCAACGACGCCTCGCTCGAGCGCGTGTCGGCGGGGGCCGATGTCGACAGCGCCCGGACGCTCGGCTGGGCGCTCGTCGGCGAGCCGACCGAGGGGGCGTTGAAGGTCGTCGCCATGAAGGGGGGATCGGATGCCGGGGGAGCGCGTCGCATCGGTGTCGTGCCGTTCGATTCCGCCCACAAGTTCATGGCGACCCTGAACGAGAGCCCCGACGGCTCCCGGGCAATCCTTGTGAAGGGCGCCCCCGACCGTCTGCTCGATCGCGCGCTCACCCAGCGCGGTGCCGACGGGTCCGAGCCGCTGGACCGCGCGTTCTGGGAGAACGCGGTGGACGAACTCAGCGGACAGGGGCTGCGAGTGCTGGCCGCGGCGCGCAAGCCGACGCGCGCCGACACCGTGAGCGCTGATGAGCTCATCGACCTCGAACTCCTCGGGCTGTGGGGCATCGTGGATCCGCCGCGCCCGGAGGCCATCGAAGCGATCGCGGACTGCCACGCCGCCGGCATCCGCGTGAAGATGATCACGGGCGACCACGCCGGCACCGCCATGGCGATCAGTCGCGAGATGGGTCTGGTCAGCAGCGACGACGCTCCCGTGCTCACCGGTGCCGAGCTCGAAGCGCTGAGCCAGGAGCAGCTGAAGGGCGTCGTGCAGGGGGTCGACGTCTTCGCGCGAACGAGCCCCGAGCACAAGATCCGGATCGTACGTGCACTGCAGTCCCACGGCGAGGTCGTCGCGATGACCGGCGACGGCGTCAACGACGCACCGGCGCTGACCCGGGCCGATATCGGCATCGCAATGGGCATCAAGGGAACCGAGGCCACGAAGGAGGCCGCCGAGATCGTCCTCACCGACGACAACTTCGCCACGATCCGCAGCGCGATCGCCGAGGGACGGCGGATCTACGACAATCTCCGCAAGTCGGTCGTCTTCCTGCTGCCGACCAACGGTGCGCAGTCGCTCGTGATCCTGGTGGCGGTCGTCTTCGGCCTCACCCTGCCGCTCACACCCGTGCAGGTGCTGTGGGTCAACATGGTCACGGCCATCACCCTCTCGCTTGCGCTGGCCTACGAGCCCGCCGAACGGGGCATCATGAACCGACCACCGCGGCCGACCGGCGGATCCATCGTCTCGATGCGTGAGCTCGGCTTCATCCTGGCGGTCTCGGTGCTCATCGGCGGCGCGACCCTCGGTGTGTTCGCCCTCGCGCTCGCCCGCGGGGTCGATCTCGATGTCGCGCGCACCGAGGCTGTCGCCATGCTCGCTTTCGGTCAGCTCGCCTTCCTGCTCAACTGTCGCTTCCTCGGCCGCTCGAGCCTGACGCTCGACGTGCTGCGCGGAAACCGTGTGATCTGGTGGTCGGCGGCGGCCCTGCTCGTGCTCCAGGCGCTCTACACCTACGTCCCCTTCCTCAACGACCTGTTCGGCTCCGAGCCCCTGGATGCTGTGGGCTGGCTGATGCCGATCGCCGCCTCTGTGGGCGTCTTCTTCGCGGTCGAGGGCCTGAAAGCGCTTCGCCGCGAGCGCGAAGCGCGCGTGTGAGGCCGGCCCGACGGGCGATTCGTGCCCGCGCGGTGAGGACGGTTCTCAATGCGAATGCATAGGTGATACGCGGGGGTGGCGCAGAAGGGCCCCAGTAGCGTGGAGGGGCGCCACCGCGATGCGCCCCCCCGCATCTGAAGCGGCAGGGCACGACAGAAGGAGGACCATCATGATCCGCACCACCGCCGTACCCCGTTCCGTCCGCACCGGCGCTGCTGCCGCCTCGGTGTTCGGAATGATCGCCCTCGCGGGCTGCTCGGCCACCACGACGAGCACCGCGTCGCCGTCGGCCGCCCCCGCCGACGAGTCCACCCCCTCGACGGCGTCCTCGGCTCCTGCCACCGGCAGCACCGGGGCCGCCGCCTCCGGCAGCGTGTACAAGGACGGCACCTACTCGGCCGACGGTTCGTACGCGACCCCCGAGTCGGTCGAGACCATCTCGGTGACGGTCACGCTCGCCGGCGACGTCATCACCGACGTGCAGGTCAGCGGAAATCCGACCAAGAGCGAGTCGAAGCAGTATCAGAGCCAGTTCATCGGCGGAATCAGCTCCGAGGTCGTCGGCAAGAAGATCGAGGACATCTCGGTGTCGCGCGTCGCCGGTTCGTCGCTGACCAGCGGTGGATTCAACAAGGCGATCGAAGAGATCAAGACCGAAGCGAAGGCGTGACCGCGCCCGACGCGCCCGACTCGTCCACGCCCCCCGCTTTCCGCTGGGAGTTCGAGGCGATCGGCACGCGCTGGCGCATCGACACGGCCGTGGAGTTGTCCGCCACGGTGCGCTCCGAGGTCGGTGTTCTGATCGACGCGTTCGACCGCGCGTGGTCGCGATTTCGGCCCGATGCCGAGATCGCCGCGCTCGCGACGGCGGCAGGATCCATCCCGGCGCCCGTCGACGCGGCGCCGATGCTGGATCTGTTCCTCGCGCTGAGCGAGGCCACGGCCGAAGCCGTCAACCCGCTCATCGGCGACGCGCTCGCGCGCCGTGGCTACGACGCCCAGTACGGGCTCGTGGACCACGGCGCGCAAGCCGCTCCGGCGGGATGGTCGCAGCTGCTGACATGGGGCGGCGATCGGCTCACCCTGCGCACGCCGGCGACGATCGATGTCGGAGCGCTCGGCAAAGGGCGCCTCGTCGACCGCGTGCTGCGTCGCGTCGCGGCGCACGTGGAGGGTGCGGTGACGGTCGACGCCGGCGGCGACATCGCTCTGCGCGGCAGCGAGACGATCGCACTCGAGCACCCCTTCGACCCGACGCGCGCGATCGGGGTGTGGCGGGTGACGGATGCCGCGCTCTGCGCGTCCGCGATCCAGCGCCGCGCCTGGCCGGCCGCGGACGGCGGGGGACTGCATCACGTGCTGGACGCGCGCACCGGAGAGCCGGTGCGCACGATCGCCGCGACGTGGGTGGTCGCTGCCGACGCCATGACCGCCGATGCCGCCGCCACCGCGCTCTTCTTCGACGGCGGACCCGCGTTCGCCGACGCTCACGCCGCGGCGTGGGTGCGTATGATCACCGACGGCCGCGTGGAGTGGTCGCCTGACAGTAAGGCAGAGTTGTTCCTGTGATGAGCTCACTCACCGCGGCATGGAGTCGCACCCTGGCGGTGCTCGGTCGCGTATCGATGTACCGCCTGGTCGTTCTCGCGCTCGTCGTCCTGGCCGCGATCGCTCTCGTGCTGTCCTTCGCGGGAGCGGTCGGACCCTCGCCGTGGGAGCTGCTGGTTACCCTCCTCGTGCTCGCGTTGGTCTGTGCCGCGACCGATGCGATCGCGCACCGCGTGCTCGGCAAGGACTGGCGGTGGGAGTCGTCGCTCGTCACCGTGCTGATCCTGCTGTTCGTCCTGCGCCCCACGGTGGAGCCGGCGGCGCTCGTGGGCATCGCCGTCGCGGGACTGGTGGCCTCGGCATCCAAGTACCTGCTGGTCTGGCAGGGACGCCACATCTTCAATCCCGCTGCGGTCGGCGCGACGGTGCTCACGGTGTTGAGCGTGTGGCTGCCGGACCTGGGCTCGTCCGCATGGTGGGTGGGTTCCCCCTTCCTCGCCGGACCCGTCATCCTGCTCGGCCTCGTCGTGCTCGTTCGCACCGAGAAGGTGCGCATCATCGCGCTCTTCCTCGTCGTCGCGGTGGCGGTCGCCTTCGTGCGCACCACGCTGCAGTACCAGCAGGCGGGGCTCGCACTCGATGCGGGGACGGTGTTCTGGAACATCCTCTGGTCGTCGCCGTTCCTGTTCCTCGGCGCTTTCATGCTCTCCGAGCCGCTGACGCTGCCCCCGCGCCGGTGGCAGCAGTTCGTGGTCGCGGCGGTGGTCGGCGTCCTCGCCGGCTGGCCCGTCGACGTCGGCGACGTCAGTCTCGGTCAGGAGCGCGCGCTGCTGGTCGGCAACCTCATCGCCTTCGTCTTCGCCCTACGTACGGCGGTGCGCCTCACCTTCCAGGAACGTGTCGCCCTCACGCCCACCGTGCGCGAGCTGTCGTTCCGGGCGGAACGGCGCTTCCGTTTCGTCGCGGGGCAGTATCTCGAGCTCGAGGTGCCGCACCCCCGCCCCGATGCGCGTGGCACGCGCCGGGAGTTCAGCATCGTCTCGGCCCCGGAGGAGCTGCCGGAGGTGCGCATCGCGCTGCGCGAAGGATCGCAGTCCAGCTACAAGAAGGCGCTCGCGCTCGTCGAGCCGGGCCAGCAGCTCGCGGTGACCGGCGTGTGGGGCGACTTCGTCCTGCCGGCGCGCGCGTCGGCGCCGGTGCTCATGGTCGCCGCCGGCATCGGCGTCACGCCCTTCGTCTCGCAGCTGCGCCACCTGCGCCTGTCGGGGGAGCAGCGTGACGTGGTGTTCGTCTACGTCGCCGCGGATGCCGAAGAGCTCGCGTTTCGCGACGAGCTCGAACACGCCCGCATTCCGGTGATCGTCTTCACTCGCACCGAGCCCGACACGCTTCCCGGGCACTGGACGTGGGCGCAGGGCGTCCGTCTGGATGCCGCGGGACTGCTGCAGATGGTGCCCGATCTCGCGTCGCGGCATGCCTACGTGTCGGGTCCGCCGCGTCTCATCGCGGACCTCGCCCCCGCCCTCGAGAAGGCTCGGACACTCACGACGGACGCCTTCTCGGGTTACTGATCGGCACCGCACCCGTGGTGCGGGGGCCGCGTGCGCCCGGTCGTCGGGGCGGTCTCGGCCCCGGTCGCGCGCAGCCCGGGTCAGGCCGGCGCGTCGGCCGCGTGCGGGGCCGCCGGGCGCGCCGGCAGTCGTACCTCGAACTCGGTGTGTCCCGGTTCGCTGTTGACGGAGATCGTGCCGTGGTGCGCGGTGACGATCGCCTTCGCGATCGACAGGCCCAGGCCGGTTCCTCCGGTCTGGCGTGCGCGGGAGGTGTCGCCGCGCGCAAACCTCTCGAACAGCTCGCCGGCGACCACCGGATCGATGCCGGGACCGTTGTCGGTGACGCGCACGACGGCGTCGCCCCCCTCGACGGCGACGCTCGCGGTGACCGTCGTTCCTGCCGGCGTGTGCACGCGGGCGTTGGTGAGCAGGTTCGCCACGACCTGATGCAGACGCATCGTATCTCCGGCGACGACGACCGGTTCTTCGGCGGCATCCAGCTGCCATTCGTGTCCTGAGCCGGCGACCTGTGCGTCGGCGACACTGTCGACGACCACTCGCGTGAGGTCGACGGCGCCGTACACGAGTTCCTTGCCCTCGTCGAGTCGAGCCAGCAGCAGCAGGTCTTCGACGAGCGCCGTCATCCGCAGGGAGGCGGACTGGATGCGCTCCAGGCTCTGCTCCGACTGCTCGGCGCTGATCGCGACCTGGGCCGGTGTGGCCGCGTCGCCGGCGGCGTTCACGGTTCGCAGCGACCGCAGGGAAAGCTCGGAGTAGCCGCGGATCGCCGCCAGGGGAGTGCGCAGCTCGTGGCTGGCGTCGGCCACGAACGAGCGCATGCGTTCCTCGTTGCGTTGCCGGGCGGCCAGTGACACGTCGATGTGGTCGAGCAGAGTGTTCAGTGCCGCACCGACACGCCCGATCTCATCGCTCGCATCGGCTTCGGATGCCGGGACGCGCTCGGAGATGGTGACGTCGCCCGAGTCCAGCGGCTGCGCAGCGACGCGTGTCGCCGTGGCGGCGACGGCCCGAAGCGGCCGAAGGGAGTAGCGGATCACCACGGCGATGACGGCCGCCAGCAGCAGCAGCCCTCCGGTGGTGACGAGGGCGACGGTCGTCAGGATCTGCGCAATGGTCGTGTTCACGGTCGACACCGGCAGCCCGACCGCGATCGCGTAGGGACCGGCGCCGGTGGTGAACAGCCGGTAGGTGCCGATGTCGTCCACCGTCCCCGTCGCGGAGGGACCGGAGCCGAATGCGTTGGCGATCTCGAGTACCTGTGCGTCCGTCAGCGGCTTCACGCTGTTGCCGTCGAGGTACGCCCCGTCGAAGCCGCTCGCGGACCTCACGATCAGCAGCACTCCGGGAGTTCGCACGCGCGCCTCCTGCAGCACGGTGTACGCGGACTGCACGGTGCCGAAGTCCACCTTCTGCGAGAGCAGTTGCGCGCTGACACTGGCTGCCGCATCGCGCACTTGTGTGTCGAGCTGGCCGGACAGGATGTTGCCGAGAAGCGCGCTGGTGGCGACGCCGATCATCGCCAGAATCAGCGTGACCATGCCGACGACGGCCGCGATCAGTCGCGTCTGCAGGCTCCATTGCGGTCGCCGTCGGACCTTTTTCGGCGCAGGCGCTGCGCTCACTGCGGAGCTTTGATCATGTAGCCCACGCCGCGCACCGTGTGGATGAGCGGGTCACGGCCCGCGTCGATCTTCTTCCGCAGGTAGGAGATGTACAGCTCGACCACCGAGGAGCGCCCGCCGAAGTCGTAGTTCCAGACGCGGTCCAGGATCTGGGCCTTCGACACGACGCGACGCTGGTTGCGCATGAGGAAGCGCAACAGCTCGAACTCCGTCGCCGTCAGCTCGATCTCGGTGTCGCCGCGCATGACCTCATGGGAGTCCTCGTTCAGCGTCAGCTCACCGACGCGCAGGACGGGGTCGGCGCCGCCCGCTGTCGCGGTGCCGGCGCGGCGCATCAGACCGCGCAGACGCGCGACGACCTCTTCCAGGCTGAACGGTTTGGTGACGTAGTCGTCGCCGCCGGCGGTGAGGCCCGCGACGCGGTCGGCGACGGCATCCTTCGCCGTGAGGAAGAGCACCGGCACATCGTTGCCGGCGTGACGCAGTCGCTGCAGCACCGACATGCCGTCGAGGTCGGGCATCATGATGTCGAGCACCATGGCGTCGGGATCGAACTCGCGCGCCTGCGCGAGCGCGTCGAATCCCGACCCCGCAGTGCGGACCTCCCAGCCCTCCATGCGCAGCGCCATCGAGAGCAGGTCCGTGAGCATCTGCTCGTCGTCGACGACGAGGACGCGAAGGGCCGACCCGTCTGGGCGGTGCAGGACAGGGGAGGCGGCGAGAGCGGTCATGGCTCCATTGTGCTGCCGGTGCTGTGAAGAACCTATGCGCCGCGCTATGAGCCCGCTGTGGATTGCAGCAGGCTCTGCCGAGTGGCTCATAGCCACTTCTTCAGTCGCCCTTCGATCGCGCATCGAAACCGCTCGTACGTTCGTCGCGTCGGCGCACCGAGCACCCGGGCTTGCTCGCCAGAAGGAGACGCGATGTATTGGACGTATCTGCGCCGTGAGCTGTCCGGCCGAAAGAAGCAGACCACGATCGTGGCGATCGGCCTGGCCGTCGCGGTCGCGCTGGTCATCATGGTCAACGCGCTGTCCGCGGGCGTGCGCGACGCCCAGTCGGAGGCCCTGGCCTCGGTATACGGCGTCGGCACCGACCTCACCGTCACCGGCGCGCAGGCCCAGCCCGGCTCGAACACGCGCGGTGGTCGCTTCGACTTCGAAGGCGGCGGCGGCCAGACCGGCGCGGACGGGACGACCACCCTCAACCAGTCGCGCCTGGTCACCGGGTTCGGTCGCAGCACGCTGGACGCGTCGGTGCTCGATACGGTGCGCGCCGTCGACGGGGTGTCCGAGGCGACCGCTGCTCTCAGCCTCACGAACATGACCTTCACCGGTTCGCTGCCGCAGCGCCAGTCCGGCACCGCGGAGGGCGGCACGCAGACCGCGCCGCAAGAGGGCGAGGGCAGCCGCGGTCAGGGCGGCGAGGGCGGTGGCGGGGGATTCCAGGGGGCTCCTTCGGCGTGAATTCCTTCAGCGTGCTCGGCGTCGACCCGGGCGCCACCGCCGCGGGGCCGTTGACGGCTGCCACCGTCAGCGGTGGACGCGCGCTCACCTCTTCTGACGCGGGTACGGATGTCGCCGTGGTCGACGCGACCTACGCGGCCAGTGCCTCTCTCGCCGTGGGCGGCACCATCGATGTGGCGGGGACGCCGTTCCAGATCGTCGGGATCGTCGCGTCCGGGTCCTCGTCCGCCGACACCGCCGCCAACGTCTACATTCCGCTCGATGTCGCACAGAAGCTCTCCGGCGCGGGCGACGTCGTCTCCACGGTGTACGTGCAGGCCAGCTCGAGCGATCGCATCGCCGCGATCCAGTCCGCGCTCACGGCCGCCCTCCCCACGGCGACCGTCAGCTCGCAGTCGGACCTTGCCTCGACCGTCTCGGGCTCGCTCGCCAGCGCGAGCTCGCTGATCACGAACCTGGGCACGTGGCTGTCGATCATCGTCCTCGTGGTGGCCGTCGCTCTCGCGGTCCTGTTCACGATCTCGGGTATCTCCCGACGCACCCGTGAGCTGGGCACGCTGAAGGCCATCGGGTGGTCCAACGCGCGTGTGGTCGGCCAGGTGGCGGGGGAATCCGTGGTCCAGGCCCTCATCGGCGGTGTCATCGGCGTGGCGCTCGGCCTCATCGGCGCGCTGATCATCAACATCATCGCCCCCACGGTGTCGGCCTCCGCGGGCGCGACCGCCGGCCGAGGTCCGGGCGGGGGTGGTCGCGGCGGGGGAAGCGGGTTCGGCGGTCAGCTGGCGCAGACGACAACCGAGATCGCCCTTCACGCGCCGCTGTCGCTCTGGATCGTCGGGCTCGCTCTCGTGCTCGCCGTCCTCGGCGGACTGATCGCCGGCGTGTTCGGTGGCTGGCGTGCCGCCCGTCTCAGCCCCGCAGAAGCACTACGGGCGGTCTCGTGAGCGCCCCGGCCCCCACTGACGTCCACCATCTCGAAGGAATGACCGACATGACCGTGATCGATGACACCATCGCTACCCCTGCGCCGACCGCGGCGGGAGCGGCCTATCGCTTGACGTCCGTGACGAAGACCTACCGTCAGAAGGGCAGGGAGGTGAAGGCCTTGACGGGGGTCGACCTGCAGATCGAGGCAGGAGAGTTCGCGACGATCCAGGGTCCCACGGGTGGGGGCAAGTCGACCCTGCTTCAGATGCTCGGCGCGCTCGACGTCCCGACCAGCGGAACGGTGCTGCTCGGCGACACCGATCTCGCGGCGGCATCCGCGACGGACCTGCAGAAGGTGCGCGCGCACGAGATCGGCTTCGTGTTCCAGGCCTTCAATCTCATTCCCACGCTCACCGCGGCGGAGAACGTCGCCATGGGGTTGGAACCGCTGCGTCTGGACGGTGCCGACCGTCACACCCGTGTCGAGGAGGCGCTCGCGCACGTCGGCCTCTCCGATCGCGGCAGCCACCGTCCGGGGGAGCTCTCCGGCGGGCAGCAGCAGCGGGTGGCGATCGCGCGGGCCATCGCCAAGCGCCCGCGCGTGCTGCTGGCGGATGAGCCGACGGGGAATCTGGATGAGTCGATGCGCGACGAGATCCTCGTGGTGCTCGAACGTCTCTCCGCCGAGGGGCTGACCCTCGTCGTCGTCACCCATGACTCGGCCGTCGCGCGCCGCGCCCGTCGCCGGCTGCGGCTCGACAAGGGCACCGTCACCGACATCACGGCATGAGAGCGATGAGGAGCGGGGCCGCCCGGCGGGCCTAGGGTTGCTCTCATGGCTCAGCCCCAGTGCGTCGTCTACGACGACGGCATCGCCCACCCCACCGACGCGGCACCGGCCGACGCGCTCGCCGAGGCGCGTCGGCGGGGCGGGATGCTCTGGGTCGGGCTGACCTCCCCGAGCGACGAGGAGGTGAGCGCGCTCGCCGAGGTGCTCCAGCTGGAGCGGCTCGGCGTCGCGACGGCGCTGCGCACCCATCAGCGTTCGAAGCTCGAGCGTTTCGGCGACCACCTGTTCGTGGTCGTCCAGCCCTCCCAGTACGACGAGCCGACCGAGACGGTGCAGTGCCGCGAAGTCGACCTCTTCGTCGGCCCCGACTTCTTCGTCGCCATCTCCGGCGACGGCACGGTCGACATCGATCGCCTGCGAACGCTGCTCGACGAGCATCCCGACATCGCGGCGCGCGGGCCCCTGGGTGTGCTCTGGGGAACCTTCGAGTACGTCACGCGGGCGTACCGGGCCGTCATGGACGAGATCGAGCACGACATCGACGAGATCGAGGAGCAGCTCTTCGCCGAAGACGAGGGCGTCTCCCGTCGCATCTTCGCGCTGCAGCGCGAAGTCATCGACCTGCGCCATGCGACGGCTCCGCTGCCGGCGATGATGGACCGCCTGGAGCACTATGTGAGTACCCGGATGCCGAGTGGTGAGGCCCCCGGATATCGGGAGATCGCCGATCGCGCCCGCTACATCGATGCGCGAGTGGCGGCGTTTCGCGAAACCCTCGACAATGCGCTGACGATCCACGCGACGATCGTCGACCAGCGACGCAACGACCAGATGAGCGAGATGACGCGCACGAGCATCGAGCAGAACGATCAGGTCAAGAAGATCTCGTCCTGGGCCGCCATCGGCTTCGCGCCGACGCTCGTCGCCGGCATCTACGGCATGAACTTCCACGACATGCCAGAACTGTCATGGCCGTGGGGGTACCCCTTCGCCATCGCGCTCATGGCGGCCGTCAGCACGGGGCTGTATCTGGTCTTCAAGAAGAAGGACTGGATCTAGGCCTTTCGACTCGCGGCTGAGCAGAGCGCGTCGAAACGCCCCTGCTCAGCCGCGCCGCGGGCGGTCAGTGGGTGTCTTCGGCCTCGACCTCGGTGCGGTCGCCCGACCACAGCGTGTGGAAGGTGCCGTCCTTGTCGATGCGCTTGTAGGTGTGCGCACCGAAGAAGTCGCGCTGGCCCTGGATCAGGGCGGCGGGCAGGCGCCGCGCGCGCAGTCCGTCGTAGTACGCCAGCGACGACGAGAAGGCGGGAGCGGGGATGCCGGCGGCGGCAGCCAGCGCGACGATGTTGCGCCACGCGTCCTGTGCGCGCGTCAGCGCGTCGACGAAGTACGGCGCCGTCAGCAGAACGGCAAGGTCCGGCTCGGCTTCGTACGCGTCGGCGATCCGGTTGAGGAACTGGGCGCGGATGATGCAGCCGGCGCGCCAGATCTTGCTGACCGCGCCGAGGTCGATCGACCAATCGTAGTGCGCGGCGCCGGCGCGGATCTCGTCGAATCCCTGCGAGTACGCGACGATCTTCGACGCGTAGAGGGCCAGCCGCACCTGCTCGATGAAGGCGTCCGCGTCGGCGCCGGTGAGGTGCTCGCCGGTCGAGTCGTCGGGACCCGGCAGTGCGCCGGAGATGGAACGCTGTTCGGGGTGGCTCGACAGCGATCGGGCGAAAACGGCCTCGGCGATGCCCGAGACGGGAACTCCCAGGTCGATCGCGGTCTGCACGGTCCACCCTCCGGTGCCCTTCGCGCCGGCCTGGTCGAGGATGACATCGACCAGCGGCGTGCCGGTCTCGGCGTCGACCTGGCGCAGCACCTCGGCGGTGATCTCGATCAGATAGCTCTCCAGCTCGCCCGTGTTCCACTCGGCGAAGACATCGGCGATCTCGGCGGGCGACGTGCCCGTGGCGCGACGGATGAGGTCGTAAGCCTCCGCGATCAGCTGCATGTCGGCGTACTCGATGCCGTTGTGCACCATCTTCACGAAGTGGCCGGCACCGTCGTGTCCGATGTGGGTGACGCAGGGCTCGCCTTCGGCGACCGCTGCGATCGAGCGCAGGATGGGACCGAGCGTGACCCAGGCCTCGTCGGGGCCGCCGGGCATGAGCGACGGGCCGAGGAGCG
Organism: Microbacterium sp. 69-7; assembly: GCF_001897985.1. Classification (NCBI taxonomy): domain Bacteria; kingdom Bacillati; phylum Actinomycetota; class Actinomycetes; order Micrococcales; family Microbacteriaceae; genus Microbacterium; species Microbacterium sp. 69-7. Next base: position 27,221 of record NZ_MKRU01000113.1, read on the forward strand.
CGCCCTCCTCACCGCCGGAGACACCCATTCCCACGAAATTGAAGCCGCGCTCTCGCACGGCCTTCTCGCGACGGATGGTGTCCGTGAACAGCGCGTTTCCGCCGTCGATGATGATGTCGCCGGGCTCGAAGACGTTCATGAGCTCATCGATGACGGCGTCGGTGGGGCCGCCGGCCTTGACCATGATGAGTGCCGTGCGCGGCTTCTGCAGGCTGGCGGCGAACTCCTCGTAGGAGAAGGCGGGGACGAAGCCGGCCTCGGGGTGCTCCGCGACGAGCTCGTCGGTCTTCGAGCGCGAACGGTTGTACACCGCGACGGTGTTGCCCTCGCGCGACGCCAGATTGCGGGCCAGGTTCGAGCCCATCACCGCGAGTCCGACGACTCCGATGTTGGCCGTGGGCGACACGGGCGTTGTGGTCTCGGCAGCGGTCTGTTCGGGCACGTCGAACTCCTCAGGGTCGGTCGGGGATTCCGTTCTCAGCGTAGTCCGCCCCGGGTGTGGCGGGCGTCGGATGACGCCGCGCCGTCAGTCGCCGTGTGACCGAGATGTCACGGTCGCCGAGACCCGCAGTGAGGATCTCGTCGAAGACCGTGCGCAACGCGGGCAACAGGGCGGTCGTGGTGTGTGTGGATGCCGCGACGTCGGCGGCGAAGCCCAGATCCTTCACCATGTAGGCGGCGGCCCCCGACGGGCTGTCGTCACCGGCGACGAGGCGGTCCTTGCGGCTGGACAGCAGGTTCGAGCCCGCATAGCCGCCCGCCAGCAGTAACCACAGGGCGTCGAGGTCGAGCCCCGAGCGTGTGGCCAGTTCGGTGGCCTCCCCGAGGGCGACGATGGTCGCGGCCACGACGAGCTGATTGCAGGCCTTCGCCACCTCTCCGGCACCGAGCGGGCCGAGGTGGACGGCAGTGCCGCAGGGGGAGAGGATTTGCGCGGCCAGCGCGGCGTCGGCATCCGCTCCGCCAAGCATGATCGACAGCGTCCCCGCGCTCGCCCCGTCGACGCCCCCGAAACCGGGCAGTCCACGACCCGCACACGACCGCTGCTCTGCCGGCCGAGTCGTTCGGCCATCGCGCGCACGCCCGTGGGTGACGAGGTCGACCCGATCAGCAGGAGCAGGTCCTCGGCGCCGGCGAGCAGGCCGTCATCGCCGTCGAGGATCCTCTCGAGGTCGGGGAGGTCGGGGAGCATGACGAGCACGGCGTCGCTGTGCGCAGCCAGTTCGCCGGGGGTGTCCACGGGACTCGCGCCGAGCTCGACGAGATCGGGCCGCGGCATCCGCGACCAGATCGCGAGACGCCCGCGGGCGCGGATGAGATGGTGAGCCATCGCCGTGCCCATGGCGCCGGTGCCGATCATTCCGAGGCGGACGTCCTCGGCCGCAAGAGGCGATGTCATGACGACACTGTAGATAGAATTCAACAGGATGAACAGAGTTCAGTAAAGTGGACGTGCGGTAGAGTAGTCGCCGACCACGTCCACCCGATGGAGGGAAACGAATGTCGGATCACGCCGTCCGCACACTGCGGGCCGTCGCTGCCGTACCGCTGCGGGAGGACCTGTGCCGACTGATCGAGCAGCTGGAGCCGCGCGTCCAGATGGTTCGGGAGCCCGAGCTGCTTCCGCCCATGCGCGGCGCCGCCGACTGGTCCGGCGACCCCGCGTTCCGGCGCACGCCCGCCCAGCAGCGCCGCTTCGACGAACTGGTCGACTCGGCCGACGCCTTGTTCGGCATCCCGGATGTCGATCCGGCGGCGCTCGCACGCACGGTCGCGGCCAATCCGCGGCTGCGGTGGGTCATGACCACGGCGGCCGGTGGCGGCGCGCAGGTGCGGGAAGCGGCGCTTGCGCCCGAGGCGCTGCGGCGCATCGTCTTCTCGACCACCGCCGGCGTCCACGGGGGAGCGCTCGCCGAGTTCGCGGTGTTCGGCGTGCTCGCCGGTGCAAAGGACCTGCCGCGTCTGCGCGCCGACCAGGACTCCCGCACGTGGCCCCTGCGGTGGCAGATGCGCCAGCTCGACGAGATGACGGTGCTGATCGTCGGGCTCGGCGGCATCGGGTCGGCATGCGCGCGGCGGTTCGCCGCTCTCGGCGCGACGGTGTGGGGCACGACGCGTTCGGGGGAACCGGTCGAGGCCGTGGACCGCCTCGTCCCTCTCGAGGAACTGCCGTCCGTGATCGCCGAGGTGGATGCGGTCGTGGTGACGCTGCCGGGCACGACGCAGACGCACCACCTCATCGGCGCGGCCCTGCTGTCGAGGGCGCGTCCGGGCCTGATCCTCGCCAGCGTCGGACGCGGCAGCGTCATCGACGAGGCGGCACTGCTGCGGGCTCTCGACGACGGCACCGTCTCCTTCGCCGCGCTGGACGTCTTCGAGGTGGAGCCGCTCGCGCAGGACTCGCCGCTGTGGTCGCATCCCCGCGTCCTGGTGAGTCCGCACACGGCAGCCCTCGACGGCCGGGAGGAAGAGCGGATCGCGCGGCGGTTCGCCGCCGACGCGACGCGACTGCTCGATGGCGCCGCGTTGCACGCTGTTGTCGATACGGTCGAGTTCTACTGACATCGGCGCACGGCCGCGTGCGTCGTGAAGGAGGATCATGACCGACGACCTCGACGACCGCGCCACACGCGACCCGGCCCCCGCCGTCACTCGCGGCATCCGACTGCTCGAACTCCTCGCGGAGGCGAGGCGGCCGCTCACGCTGACCGAGATCGCGGCGGCGCTGGGTCTGGCCAAGTCCTCGACCGCGAACCTGTGCCTGGCGCTGGAGGCGGCTCGCATGATCGAGCGGGGTGCGCAGGGCTATCGCCTCGGCCTGCGCACGGCAGAGCTCGGGGGAGCCTTCGCCGCGCAGTTCAACCAGGTGCGCGAGTTCTACGGCGTGTGCGATGCGTCGCCGATCCTCGCGGGCGAGCTCGTGCAGGTGGCGATCCTCGACGGGGCCGATGCGCTCTACATCGCCCGGCACGAGGGGTCGCGTGCGGTGCGGATCGGCACGCCGCTCGGCTCCCGCCTTCCGGCGGCGTTGAGTGCGACCGGGCGGGCGATGCTGTCCACGCTCTCGGATGCCGAGGTCACCGCGCTCGTGGGCACCGATGCCGCCTCGCCGTCCGCCGCCGACACGGCGGGTCGTGAGCTCAGCGGGCTGCTGCGGCGCCTCGCGGACGTGCGCGAGCGCGGCTGGGCTCTGGATGCCGAGGAGTCGCTGCCCGGAATCGTCGGGGTGGCCGTGCCGTTGGAGGGCTGGGCGCCCGGCGATCCGCAGCTGGCCCTGGGAGTGGGGCTGCCCGCGGGTGAGGCCGACGAGCGCCGGATCGCGGAGGTGGCGGCCGCGCTCAACGACGCTGCGCGCCAGCTCACGAATCCGTTCAGCGCGGCCGCCCGTCGGGAGTGAGTGTCGCGACCGATCGCCGACGGCGTGAGGTGTCGCAGCCGGGTTCGGAACGCCCGAATCCAATATATTGAACATAGTTCACTGGGTTGATACTGTGATCGCACATGCGGCCGTGCCGTGCCGATCAAAGGAGATGGCAGTGACAGACCTTCTACCCCCGGTGGACACCACCTCGGACGACCCCGAATACGCGGCGAACCTGCGTCGGGCAACCCTCGCCTCCAGCATCGGCAGTGCTTTGGAGTACTTCGATTTCGCGCTGTACGGACTGTCCACGGCGCTCATCTTCAACGTGCTGTTCTTCTCGCAGGACGATCCGGCGATGGCGACCGTCGCGGCCTTCGCCACGTTCGGCGTGGGCTTCGTGGCCCGCCCGTTCGGCGGCCTGTTCTTCGGGGTGCTCGGCGACCGTCTCGGACGCAAGTGGGTGCTCGTCATCACGATCCTCCTCATGGGTGGCGCGTCGACCGCGATCGGGTTGCTGCCCACCTACGCTCAGATCGGGCTCTGGGCACCCGCGCTGCTGGTGCTCATGCGCCTGCTGCAGGGCTTCGGCGCCGGAGCCGAGCAGGCGGGCGCCACGGTGCTGATGGCGGAATACGCCCCCGTGCGCCGACGCGGCTTCTTCTCCGCACTGCCGTTCATCGGCATCCAGGCGGGCACTCTCCTCGCCGCCGTGGTCTTCAGCCTGATCACGCTCCTGCCGGAGGATCAGCTGCTCTCCTGGGGATGGCGCGTTCCGTTCCTGTGCTCGTTCGCCCTCATCCTGGTCGCGCTGTTCATCCGCATGCGCCTGCGCGAGACGCCGACGTTCGTGGAACTCGAGAAGCACGAGCAGATCAGTGATCGACCGGTTCGCGAGATCTTCGGTCATGGACTGCCGGGTGTCATCGTCGGCATCGGTCTGCGCATGGCCGAGAACGGCGGCTCTTACATGCTGAACACGCTCGCGCTGACCTTCTTCGTCGCCGTTGCCGGATCCGGCGCCGACAAGAGCCTGCTCACGTGGGGCGTCACCCTCGGCTCGCTGCTGGGAATCTTCACGGTGCCCCTGTCGGGTGCCCTGTCGGATCGCTGGGGGCGTCGCACGGTCTACCAGATGGGCGCGCTGTTCCTGCTGGTGTACTCGTTCCCCGCGTGGTGGCTGCTGACGCTCGGCGACTACGCGATCGCCATCGCGGTGATCGCGATCGGCATCGGGTTCGGGGTGAACGTGATGCTCGGACCGCAGTGCGCCCTGCTGCCGGAGATGTTCGGCAACCGCCATCGCTACCTCGGGGTGGCCATGGCCCGCGAGCTGTCGGCGGTGCTGGCGGGTGGGCTGGCGGGCGTGCTCGGGGCGTACCTCATCGCCGTGAGCGGCGGCAACTGGGTGCTGCTCGGCATCTACATGGCCACGCTCGCCCTGATCACGACGGCGGCCACCTTCCTTGTGCCGGAGACTCTCCGGCGCGACCTCACGCGCACCGATGACGCGGTGAAGGTGTCGCGAGACGAGGCCGGCGAGGGCGTGGCGTCGACGACGGTGACCATCCGGACGGTGCGCTGGTGATGCGCGCCGACGAAGGCGGAGCGCTGTCGTGCTGATCGGGCGGGCGTTCGTCGACGGGATGGCTGTGGACGTGCGGTGGAGCCCCGACGGGCCGGTGCCGATCTCGTTGCCCGATGACGGCGACGATATCGCGTGTGGTGGGCACGACATCGCCGGCCCGCGTCCCGACGCCGAGCTGATCGCCCCGGTGGCGCCTGTCGTGCTCATCGGCATCGCACAGAACGGGCCGCGTCATCCGACTCCGGTTCAAGCCTGGTTGAAGAGCCCGCGCACGATCGTTCCGTCCGGGCGCACCGTGCGGCTGCGACGCGATGCCGGGCAGAGCGTCGCCGAGGGCGAGATCGCCGTCGTGATCGGCCGCGACTGCGCCGAGCTGACGGCGGCGACGGCCGACCGGTTCGTGCGCGGCGTGACCGCGGTCAACGATCTCTCCAGTCCCGATCGCACCGTCATCGACGTCCGCAACTTCGAATCGAAGTCGGGGGTGGGATACACACCCCTCGGGCCGTGGATCGACACGGCCGCGGACATCGATCGCGTCGAGCTGGGCCTTGAGATCGACGGTGCGGTGGTGGCGCAGACGGATGCCGCGGCCCTGCCGGTGTCGATCCGCGACTGTCTCGCCTACGTCGCGTCATGGACGCCGCTCGGGCCCGGTGACGTCGTGATGATGGGAGCGCCGTTCAGCGCCGCTCCGATCGAGCCGGGTCACCGCGTCGAGGTGATCGTCGGTGATGTGAGGCTGACCACGCCCACATCCTGATGATGCTGCCCGCGCCTCAGAGGTGGGCGACTTCGCCGGACACGAGCGTCAGGTGCTCGCGTGCCGAGGCCTCGGCGCCCGCGCCGTCGCGCTCGACGATCGCCTGCGCGGTCGCGACGTGCGCTTCCAGGGTGCCCACGCGCGGCAGGCTCGGCGTGAGGCCGCGCACCGCCCGACCGCGGAGGATCTCGGCGATCGGCTCGCTGAGCTTGCCGAAGAGGGGATTGCCGCCGGCGCGCAGCAGAAGCGAGTGGTAGGCGATATCCGCCTCGAGGTACTCCTCGGAGTCGCCGAGCCCCTGTGCGCCGAGCTCGTTGAGGCGGGTCGCATGCGCGAGGAGGTGCTCACGTTGGGCGTCGTCGGCGCGCTCGGCCGCGAGACGGGCGGCGATCGGCTCCACGGCGGCGCGCAGCTCGGTCAGCTCCCGGAGGACGTCGTTGCGCCGGGGGCTGTCCAGAGTCCACTCGATGACGGTGGCGTCGAGGCTGTCCCATTCCTCGCGCGGTCGCACCACGAGTCCCACACGGCGCCGGGAACGCAGCAGGCCGTGGGCTTCGAGCACGCGCACCGCTTCGCGTACGACGGTGCGGGAGGCGGAGAACTCCTGCTCGAGTGCGGCGACCGTCATTCCGGCCCCGGGTGCGAGCGTGCCGCCGGCGATCCGGCGGCCGAGGGTCTCGACGATGTGCGCGTGCGACGCGGTCGGGGCGGTGGTGGGCATCGGCGTCCTTCTGTCACGGGACACGCTACCGGGACATGGCGTCCGGTGACCCGAGGCAAGGGAAAAAGTACGACGATTCGCTTGCGATAAGTAGTACTTTTGTGAAACGGTGGTCCCGCTGCCGGGAACGACCCCGGCGCATGGACGATTCATCGGAGAAGCCCCCATGCAAGATTGGACGCAGACGCTCGGCGCCGTCCCGCTGCTGCTCATCGCAGCAGGCGCCATCGCGCTCATCCTCATCCTCATCATCTGGGCGCGCATGCACGCGTTCCTCGTGCTCGTGCTCGTTTCGCTCCTCACGGCGCTGGCGACCGGCATTCCGATCGACGGAGTCGGCAAGGTCCTCATCGACAGCTTCAGCGGCACTGTCGGCGCCGTCGCCCTGCTGGTCGGATTGGGCGCGATGCTGGGAGCTCTGGTGGAGACCTCCGGCGGTGCACGCGTGCTCGCGGAGAAGATGGTGTCCGTCTTCGGTGAGAAGCGGGCCGCATTCGCACTCGGTGTGGCCTCGCTCATCATGGGATTCCCGATGTTCTTCGACGCGGGACTCATCGTGATGCTCCCGGTGATCTTCGCCGTCGGACGACGCATCGGCGGCAAGCACATGCTCCTGTACGGCATCAGTGCCGCCGCCGCGTTCTCGGTCATGCACGTCTTCGTGCCGCCGCACCCCGGGCCCATCACGGCCAGCGAGACGTACGGGGCCAATCTCGGGCTCGTCCTCCTCATCGGTATCGTCGTCGCGCTGCCGACGTGGTACCTCACCGGCTACCTGTGGGCGACGTTCACCGACAAGCGCATCCCGCTTGCGATCGTCGACCTCTTCGGCGGCCGCGACGTCGAGCCCACCAACCCGCCGAAGGCCGGCACCGTCATCGGGGTGCTCGCGATCCCGCTCGTGCTGATCCTGCTCAACACGGGCATGTCCGCGCTCGTGTCCGCCGGGGCCGTGGACGGCGCGCTCGTCTGGGTGCAGGCGCTGCGCCTGATCGGCACCAGTCAGATCGCACTGCTCATCTCCGTGCTCGTCGCCCTGTTCGTGCTGGGCACCCGCCGCGGCGTGCACGGCACGGCGCTGGAGAAGATCGTCGACTCCGCCCTCGGGCCGATCTGCTCCGTCGTGCTCATCACGGGCGCCGGTGGCATGTTCGGCGGCGTGCTGCGGGCGTCGGGCATCGGCTCGGCGCTCTCGGACTCGCTGTCCTCGATCGGCATTCCGGTGATCTTCGCCGCCTACCTCATCGCGGTCGTCCTGCGCGTCGCACAGGGCTCGGCCACGGTGGCCCTGGTCACGGCGGCGGGCTTGGTCTCGCCCGCGGTGCTCGCAGCCGGCTTCAGCCCCCTGCAGGTGGCGTGCGTCGTTCTCGCCACCGCCGCCGGCTCCGTGTTCGCCGGGCATGTCAACGACTCCGGCTTCTGGCTGGTCGGTCGCCTCATGGGCATGGACGTGAAGACCACGCTGAAGACATGGACGGTTCAGCAGGCCCTCGAGTCGGTCGTCGGCTTCGCCTTCGTGCTCATCATCTTCGGGGCGGTGTCCCTTGTCTGATCTGTTCGACCTCAGCGGGCGTACCGCCCTCGTCACCGGATCTTCGCGGGGGCTCGGACAGAGCCTGGCGGCGGGCCTGGTCGATGCGGGCGCGCGCGTGATCGTCCATGGGCGCAGCCGGGAGGGTGTCGCCGACAGCGCCGCCCTGCTGGCCGATCGGACGGGCGCGCGCGTCGAGACCGTCGTCTTCGACGTGACGGATGCCGCGGCCGTCGACGCCGCGATCACAGAGCTCGTCGCGCGCGTGGGCGTTCCCGACATCCTCGTCAACAACGCCGGCATCCAGCGTCGAGCGCCGTTCGCCGAGTTCTCGGTCGCGGACTGGGACCAGGTGATCGCCACCAACCTGTCCAGCGCGTTCTACGTGTCGCGCTTCGTCGTGCCGGGGATGATCGCACGCCGCTCGGGGAAGATCATCAACATCGCGTCGGTGCAGTCCGCGCTCGCGCGGCAGACGATCGCCCCCTACTCGGCGAGCAAGGGCGGCATCGCGCAGCTGTCGCGGGGGATGGCCGCCGATCTGGCGCGCCACGGCATCCAGGTCAACACCCTGTCGCCGGGCTACTTCGCCACCGAGATGAACGCTGCCCTCGTCGCCGACGAGGACTTCACCGCCTGGGTCGCCCAGCGCACCCCGGCTGGTCGGTGGGGGCGGGTCGAGGAGCTGCGCGGCCCCCTGACCTTCCTCGCCTCGGCGGCGAGCGACTTCGTGAGCGGACAGAACCTGTTCGTCGACGGCGGCATGACCGCGGTCGTGTGATCGAGAGGAGCAACCATGGATGCGGTCGTGATCAGAGGGCGCCAGGACGTGGCGGTCGGACAGGTCGACGTGCCGCCGTGCGCCCCCGGACAGGTGCGCCTGCGAGTCGGCTACGTCGGCATCTGCGGCTCTGACCTGCACTACTACTTCGACGGCGCGAACGGGGCGTTCGTGGTCACCGAGCCTCTCATCCCGGGGCACGAACTCGCCGGCTGGATCGACGACGATCCCTCCGGCACCTGGGCGCCGGGCACGCCCGTCACGGTGCACCCGGCGCGCTTCGGGAGCTGCGTGCCCGCCATCGCCGAGGCGCCGCACCTGTGGCCCGGGGGTTCGTACCTCGGCAGCGCCTCGACGACCCCGCATACGCAGGGGGCGATGGCAGATCGCCTCGTCGTCGACGCGGCGATGGTGCGGGTACTGCCCGACTCCCTGTCGGTGCGGCGTGCGACGCTGGCGGAGCCGCTGGCCGTGGCCCTGCATGGCGTCGGTCGCTCCGGGAGTATCGATGGCGCGCGGGTGCTGGTGTGCGGCGCCGGTCCGATCGGGCTTCTCGCCGTCGTCGCCGCGCAGGCCCGTGGCGCTGCGGTCGTCGACGTCAGCGATCTGCTGCCCGAGGCGTTGGAGCGCGCGGCTGCGCTCGGCGCCGATCGCACGTGGCGCGCGGGAAGCGATGAGGTGCCCGGCGAGGCCTACGACGTGGTGCTGGAGTGCTCGGGCGCGGCGGCCGCCGTCAGCACCGCCGTGGCCGCGGTGCGTCGGCGCGGCGTCGTCGTGCAGATCGGCATGCTGCCGAACGAGCCCCGTCCGATCAACCTCGCCCCCTTGGTCGCCAAGGAGGCGACGCTCACCGGCGCCTTCCGCTTCCTCGACGAGATGGAGGAGGCGATCGCTCTCCTGGACGCGCAGCCCGCGGTGGAGAGCGTCATCACCCACGAGTTCACGCCCGCCGACGCCGTCGCGGCGTTCGAGACCGCTCGTGACTCGGCATCCAGCGCCAAGGTGATCGTGGCCATGGCGTCCGCGCGAGAGGCGGGGCAGTGAGCATGCCCTCCCGTGCGCCGCGCATCGTCGTGATGGGCCCGAGCGGCTCGGGCAAGACCGCCGTCGGGGCCGCGCTCGCCGTCGACTTCGGCGTCGACTTCGTGGATGCCGACGACCTGCACCCCGCGCAGAACGTCGCCAAGATGGAGTCGGGCGTGCCGCTGGACGATGACGACCGACGGCCCTGGCTCGACGTCGTCGGGCGGCGCCTGGCGTCTTCGCCGGGGCTGGTCATGGCCTGTTCCGCTCTCGCCCGTCGCTATCGCGATCGCATCCGCGAGGCCGCACCCGACACGCGGTTCGTCGAACTCGTCGTCTCGCGTGCCGAGCTCGACCGTCGGATGCGTTCGCGCCAGCATTTCATGCCGGTCGCCCTCTTGGAGTCGCAGTTGGCGACGCTCGAGCATCTCGGTGCCGACGAGGACGGGGTCGCCGTCGAGAACATCGGGGGCATCATCGAGGTCGCCGCCCGCGCGCGCGCCGCTCTGGATCAGGCCGAGCGCCGATAGGCAGACGGGCGGCGACGAGAAGGCGGGGTACGCTCGCATCGCGGGGCGCAGTGGCCGGTCCCCGCGGCAGCGGAGGTGAAGATGGCGCGGGTCGTGTTGATGGGGTCGTCGGATGCCGCGGTCGAGCTCACCGGAGCGGCGCTCGCTGCGCGACTGCGCGCCCGCTACATCGACGGCGACGAGTTGCGCCCGCCCGCCCGCCGGCGTCGACGCCGCGCTGAGACGACGCCCGCAGCGTCCGATGCCGAGATCTGGTTGGACGCGCTGCGCCTCGTTCTCGTGGAGGCGGCGGCCGTCGTGGTGACCACGGGACCGCTCACGCGCGCGGCGCGTGATGCCGTCCGTGCGCGCGTGCGCGACGTCGTCTTCGTCGAGCTGGTCGGCCGCGAGAGTGTCGGCGAGCCGCTCACGCAGGACGAGGCGGGATTCCGCGTGGCCGCGGGGGCCGATCTGCAGATCGTCGTCGATCGGGTCGCCGATCTGCTGACGGGGCGCTGACATCCACGACACTCGCGGATGCGGGCGACGGGATCAGTCCTTGCGGTAGCCCGAGCGCCCGAGCGTGAAGAGGGCGCCGACGACGGCGACGGTCGCTCCCACCGACATCAGTCCGATGATCCACAGGAGTGCGTGCGACATCCAGCCGTAGTCCATGGGTTCCTCCGGAGTGAGAGACGGGTGGGCGCGGCCTCGGCCGCGCGAGGGCACCCGTGCGGGCACCGTCTCCATCGTAGCGGCGTCGCTGGTAGAGTGGAGTCCTCCCTCGGCGAGGGATGCCGTGTGTTCGCGTATCGGCATCCGTGATCGACGCGGTGATGCGGGCCCACGCGGCGCGGACGGACAGTCCGGGCGGGCTCTCCTCACGTGACCACGTTCGAGTCGAGACCCAGACCCAGACCAGGGCGAGAAGCCCGCAAGGAGAATCATCATGTCGACCGAGACCGACACCAAGGTCATCGCCGAGGTTCGCGAGAACTTTGGCAAGGGCTTCGCCCGCCGTCTGCGCGCCGCAGGCAAGATCCCCGCCGTCATCTACGGCCACGGCACCGACCCGGTGCACGTCGCGCTGCCCGGCCACCAGGTCGCGCTGCTCGTGCGTCGTGCCAACGCCGTCCTCGAGCTCGAGATCTCCGGTGCGCAGCAGCTCACCCTCGTGAAGGACGTCCAGAAGGACCCGGTGCGCCAGATCATCGAGCACATCGACCTCCTCGTCGTGAAGAAGGGTGAGAAGGTCCAGGTCGACGTTCCCGTCGTCGTCGTCGGCGAGCCCTTCGCGGGCACCATCGCCAACCTCGACAACGCGACCGTGTCGCTCGAGGTCGAGGCCACGCACATCCCCGAGAACGTCGAGGTCGACGTCGAGGGCCTCGAGGACGGCACGCACATCACCGCGGCCGACCTGAAGCTCCCGCGCGGCGCCGCGCTGGTCACCGACGCCGAGACGCTCATCGTGGCGATCTCGGTGCCGGCGGCGACGCTCGCCGAGGTCGACGAGATCGAGGCGGCCGACGAGGCCGTCGCCGAGGAGCAGTCGGAAGAGGCTGCCGAGTAATCGACGCATCATGAACGAAGCCCGTCGCCGCCGATACTGGTGGGGCGGGCTTCGTCGTGGATCGACCGGTGAGGACATGAGCATGGCCGAGACATGGCTGGTGGTGGGGCTGGGAAACCCCGGCGTCCGTTACGAGAACACGCGTCACAACGTGGGGCAGATGGTGATCGGCGAGCTCGCGTCACGGCGGGGGGAGACGTTGCGTGCGCACAAGGCGAACGCGCGTGTCGCGGAGAGCTGGTTGCGTCCGGGGGGTGCGAAGCTCGTGCTGGCGACCCCCAACTCCTACATGAACGTGTCGGGCGGGCCCGTGTCGCAGCTCGCGCGTTTCTACGACGTGCCCGCCGAACGCATCGTGCTCGTCCACGACGAGCTCGACATCCCGTTCGACACCATCAAGCTCAAGACCGGCGGCGGCCACGGCGGCCACAACGGCATCCGCGATGTCGCCAAGGCCCTCGGCACCCCGGACTTCCCGCGCGTGCGGGTGGGTATCGGCCGCCCCCCGGGACGGCAGGATCCTGCGGACTGGGTTCTCGATCCGTTCTCATCGACCGAGCGGACCTCGCTGGCGCTGCTGATCTCGGACGCTGCCGATGCGGTCGAGCTGCTCGTCGGGGAGGGGTTGCTCGCGGCGCAGCAGAAGCATCACGCGCCGCGCGCCTGAGGTCGCGGACGGTTCCGCCTGCCGACGCGTGCGGAGGGGTCAGGAGTACGTCGGGATTGCCGCGACCACGCCGGCGAGAACGGCGAGCGTGACCGCGACGGCGTAGACGATCGGCCCCGTCGCCGCGACGATGACGGCGCCGACGCCCTGCCCCCGTCCCCGACGGCTCGCGATCGCGACGATTCCCTGTATCAGGGCCCAGACACCGAGGGCGGTTCCCGCCCAGAACCCGATCTCGGCCCACAGCACGAGACCGCGCACGGGACTCAGCAGGGCGAGGGTCTGATCGTCCGAGAGATGTTCGAGGGACCGGGTGGATGTCAGGTCAGCGCGGGCGACGGCGCCCGTCGCGGCGGCGAAGCTCGTGGTCGCGCTGAGCGCCGACGCCACAGCGACGGCGCAGACGGCGGCGATCAACGCGATCGTGCCCAGAGCCTTCGAGGGGGCGGGCGGGGGCGTCGTCGCGGACGGCGGCAGATAGACCGGAGGAGCACCTGGCACGGACTGGACGTAGCCGCCGGCGTGCCAGGCGCCCGGTCCCGGCGCTCCCGCCACGGCGGGCGGTACGGGGGCGTGCTGCGGGTTCTCGCTCACCAGCTCATCCTAGGGACAACCCCGGTGAGAGCAGGAGCCTCATCGTCGCGTACCCCTCACGCGGGGCCGGCGGGCGAAGCGCGTGTCGGTGGGGCGCCGTAGACTCGTTCGGTGACAGTTTCCGGGATCGTTCGCGCCCTCCTTCAGGCGGACGTGGTCCGCGAATCCGTCGAGTCCGCGCTGTCAGACGCCGATTTCTCGATGATTCCGGGGCTGGACGCACCGCTGCTGGCCGCGCTGCTGGATCGTCGGCGCGCCGCGGGTCTGCCGGGCGTGCTGTTGGCCGTGGCTCCCACAGGCCGCCGGGCGGAGGCGCTCGGGGCGGCGTTGTCCGACGTCATCCCGGATGCCGAGGTGCTGCACTTTCCCGCCTGGGAGACGCTTCCGCACGAGCGGCTGAGCCCCTCGCCCGAGACGGTCGGACGCCGTCTGGCTCTGCTGCGCGCCGTCGCGAGCTGGGACGGACGACGCCCGCTTGTCGTGACCGCCTCCGTGCGCAGCGCCCTTCAGCCCCTCGCGGCCGGACTGACCGATGCGGGTGTCATCGCGCTGTCGGTGGGCGGACGCGGATACGACCTCGATGGCGTCACGCACCGTCTCGTGGATCTTGCCTACCACCGGGTCGACATGGTCTCCCGCCGCGGCGAGTTCGCCGTTCGCGGCGGCATCCTCGACGTCTTCCCGCCGGCGGCCGACCACCCGTATCGGGTCGAGTTCTTCGGCGACGAGATCGATCAGATCCGCGCGTTCTCCGTCGCCGACCAGCGCTCTCTGCCCGGAGAGATGACAGACATCACTCTCCTGCCCAGCCGCGAGCTGCTGTTGACGCCCGCGGTCCGCGAGCGCGCGGCGGCGCTGCGCGAGCGCTTCCCCGGTCTGCGAAGCATGCTGGAGAAGATGAGCGAGGGGATCCCCGTGGAGGGGATGGAATCCCTCCTGCCCGTGCTCGCCGACGCGGTGGTGCCACTCACCGACTACCTGCCGTCCGGTGCGGCGGTCGCACTCGTCGATCCGGAGCGTGCCGTCGGCCGCGCCATGACCCTGGGCGAGACCAACCGCGAGTTCCTCGAGGCGGCGTGGAGCGCCGCCGTCGCCGGCGCCGACACCCCGATCGACCTGGGCTCCGGAGACTTCCTCACCCTGCCCGAGCTGCAAGCGGCGGCATCGGCCCGCTCCGGCGTGTGGTGGAACCTCAGCGGCTTCGACTCGGGTGAGGCGGATGCCGCGGCCGACCTCGCCGGCCTGGCCTCCGCGCCGCGCAGCGATGTCGTCCGCGTGCCCGGATCGGCGGTGCCGTCATTCCAGGGCAACGTCGACGGCGCGACCGCGCACGTCGCACAGCTGCTCGCCGAGGGGTGGCGTGTCGTGGTCGCCGCCTCGGGTGTCGGACTGGTCGATCGCGCCCGCGACGTGCTCGCCGAGCGGGGCATCGCCGCACGCAGCGTCGACGAGCTCCACGATGCTCCGGAACCGGGCGTCGCCGTCACGGTCGTCGGAGCGTTGGAGAGCGGCTTCGAGCAGCCCGAGGCGCGACTGGCCGTGCTCACCGAGGCGGAGTTCTACGGCCGCACGATCGGCGCCGACAGCCGGGTCGTGAAGAAGCTCGCCTCCCGTCGCCGCAACGTCGTCGACCCGCTGCAGCTGAAGGCGGGCGACATCGTCGTGCACGCCACCCACGGCATCGGCCGCTTCGTCGAGCTCGTGCAGCGCGAGGTCTCCAGCGGCGGCCGCAACGCGGTCAAGACCACACGCGAGTACCTCGTGCTCGAGTACGCCCCCTCCAAGCGCGGGCACCCCGGCGACAAGCTCTTCGTCCCCACCGACCAGCTCGATCTGCTGAGCAAGTACGTCGGCGGCGAAGCGCCCACACTGTCGAAGATGGGCGGCAGCGACTGGGCCGCGGCCAAGGGCAAGGCACGAAAGGCCGTCCGCGACATCGCCGTCGAACTCGTCAAGCTCTACTCCGCGCGCATGGCCGCCAAGGGCTACGCGTTCGGTCCGGACACGCCGTGGCAGCGTGAGCTGGAAGAGGCGTTCCCCTTCGCCGAGACTCCCGACCAGCTGCAGACCATCGAGGAGATCAAGGCCGACATGGAGCGGCCGATCCCGATGGACCGCCTGCTCTCGGGCGATGTCGGCTTCGGCAAGACCGAGGTCGCGGTGCGTGCCGCCTTCAAGGCGATTCAGGACGGCAAGCAGGTCGCCATGCTCGTGCCCACGACGCTTCTGGTCAAACAGCACCTCGACACGTTCACCGAGCGGTTCGCAGGCTTTCCCGTGAAGGTGCGTCCGCTTTCGCGGTTCCAGTCCGACAAGGAAGCGCGCGAGATCGTCGCGGGCCTTCTGGAGGGCAGCGTCGACATGGTCATCGGGACCCACCGCATCCTCACCGAGAAGGTCGCCTTCAAAGATCTCGGACTCATGATCATCGACGAGGAGCAGCGGTTCGGCGTCGAGCACAAGGATGCGCTGAAGAAGCTCAAGACGAATGTCGACATCCTCGCGATGAGCGCGACCCCGATCCCGCGAACACTCGAGATGGCCGTCACCGGCATCCGCGAGATGTCGACGCTGCAGACGCCGCCCGAGGACCGGCATCCGATCCTCTCCTACGTCGGTCCGCGCAGCGACAAGCAGATCGCCGCGGCGATCCGTCGGGAGCTCCTGCGCGAGGGTCAGATCTTCTACGTCCACAACCGCGTGCAGTCGATTCAACGCGTCGCCGCCCAGCTTGCCGAGCTGGTGCCCGAGGCGCGGGTCGCCGTCGCCCACGGTCAGATGGGCGAGCATGCGCTCGAGGAGGTCGTGGACGGCTTCTGGGAACGGCGCTTCGACGTGCTGGTGTCGACGACCATCATCGAGACCGGCCTGGACATCTCCAACGCCAACACGATCATCATCGACCGTGCCGACAAGTACGGCCTCAGCCAGCTCCACCAGCTGCGCGGGCGTGTCGGTCGCGGGCGGGAGCGCGCCTACGCCTACTTCCTCTACGACGAGATGAAGCCGCTGTCGGAAACCGCCGCCGATCGCCTGGAGACCATCGCCGTCAACAACGACCTCGGCAGCGGTATGCAGGTCGCCCTGAAGGACCTCGAGCTGCGCGGTGCCGGAAATCTCCTGGGCGCCGAGCAGGCCGGCCACATCGCCGGCGTCGGCTTCGACCTCTACCTGCGCATGATCGGCGAAGCGGTCGCGACGTTCCGCGGCGACGAGGTGGACGGGCCGACCGAGCTGCGCCTGGAGCTGCCGATCGACGCGCGCCTGCCCGAGAGCTACATCGACAGTGAGCGGCTGCGTCTGGAGGCCTACCAGAAGCTCTCCGCAGCGGCCTCGCCCGATGCGCGCACGCGCGGCGGGGATGCCGGGTCCTCCACCGACCCGATCGACCTCGTGATCGAGGAGCTCACAGACCGCTACGGCACGCCGCCGCGCGAAGTCGACGGGCTCGTCGCCATCGCGCGCCTGCGCCGCCGCGCCGCTGTCGCGGGCCTCAGCGACGTCGTCGCGATGGGGCCGAACCTGCGGGTCGTGCCGGCACCGGCATCCGATTCTCTGCGCGTGCGGCTGCAGCGGCTCTATCCGAAGTCGAAGGTGCTCGCGGGGGGCGAGGCGATGGTCGTTCCGCTGCCGACCGCGGCGGGGGAGCCGCTCGGAGACGGCGATCTCATCGCCTGGGTCGCTCAGCTCATCGACCAGCTCTACCCGCTCCCGGTCGCGGAGGCCGTCGAAGCCTGAGCGCGCTCTCCGGCCATCCGCCGGTGGCCCGCGCTCAGACGGTGATCGTCCCGAGCGCCAGCAACACGGCCGTGGCGATCGCCGCCGCGCCCGCGACGGCGAAGACGACCACCTCCCACGGGGTGAACACGCGCTCGCCGTTCCGACGTCGGGCGAGGGCGAACAGCAGGGTCCCGGGGACGAGCACGAGCGTCGCGAGCAGCAGGTACTGGCCGCCCGCCGCTGACAGGAGGAAGATCGTGTACCCCGTGGCGCAGACGGCGACCACAACCGCGCCGGCGACGCGCAGTGACGGCGCCGACCGGACATCGGCGAGCGCGACGCACAGGCCGTAGCCCGCCGTCAGCACGTAGGGGATGAGCGCGAACGCGCTCGTCAGGCTGAGGGCGACGTCGAACGCGTTCGTCGAGAAGAGCACCACGATCAGGAGCACCTGCACGAGCAGCGTGGACATCGTGAGCGCGCCGACGGGGACGTCTCGGTCGTTGGTGCGGGCGAACACCGGGGGCAGGTCGCCGTCGCGTGCGGCGACGAGCAGGACCTCCGCCGCCATCAGCGTCCAGGAGAGGTACGCCCCGAGCACCGCGACGATCAGGGAGACACCGACGAACCCGGCTCCCCACGGCCCGACGACCTCGGCCAGCACCCCGGCCATGGAGGGCTGCGCAAGCGCCGCGATGCGCTCGCGCGGCAGGATGCCGAACGACACGATCGTGACCGACAGGAAGATCGCCAGGACGCTGACGAATCCCAGCACCGTCGCCCGTCCCACATCGCGCCGACGGCGGGCATGCCGGGAGTAGGCGCTGGCGCCCTCCACCCCGATGAAGGCGAACACCGTCACGAGGAGGGTCCCGCGCACCTGGTCGTACAGCGGCAGGTCGGAGGGGCCGGAGATGTTCGCTGCGAAGACGGCGGGGTCGAACGCGAACAGGCAGAGGAAGACGAACGCGACGATCGGCAGCACCTTGGCGACGCTCACGATGCGGTTCACGGCGGCGGCCTCGCGCGTGCCGCGGCGCACGAGGAGGAAGAACACCCAGAGGCCGGCCGACGAGACCGCGACGGCCACGGGCGTGTCGCCCCCGGCGACGGCGGGGACGACCGCGCCCACCGTCGACATGATGAACACCCAGTAGAAGACATTGCCCGCGCACGCGCTCGCCCAGTAGCCGAACGCGGAGAGGAACCCCAGATAGCGCCCGAAACCGGCGCGCGCGTAGGAGTAGACCCCGGCATCCAGCTCAGGGCGCCGGGCGGCGAGGCGCTGGAAGACGAGCGCCAGCATGAACATCCCCGTGCCCGCCACGGCCCACGCGACGAGGGAGCCGACGACGCCGGTCTGCGCCGAGAACGTGCCGGGAAGCGAGAAGACACCCGCGCCCACCATCGAGCCGACGACGAACGTCGACAGGGTGAGGGTCGAGACGGTCGCGGGTGCGGGCGCGGACCGGGCGACGACGGAATCTGACACAGCGGAACTCTCCGGCCGCGGACACGGTCGGTGCGGCCTGTAACACCCTAACGGCGGTGCGTCGGGCCTCGACGTCGCCCCTCGGGCGTCCTAGGGTGAGGGCGGGAGGACGATCATGCAGTTCGAACACCTCGGGGGGCGCCCCCGCATCCATCCCGACGCGGTGATCGCGCCGACCGCGGTGATCTCGGGGGACGTCGAGATCGGCGCCGGATGCCAGATCCTGCACGGCGCGGTGCTGACGGCCGAGGGTGGGCCGATCACGCTCGGGGCGCACGTCATCGTGATGGAGAACGCCCTTCTCCGGGCGAGCGCCGCGCATCCCGTGCACGTCGGCTCGCACGTCCTCGTCGGGCCCACCGCGAGCATCTCGGGTGCGACGGTGGGCGACGAGGTCTTCCTCGCCACCGGGGTCCGCGTCTTCAACGGCGCCCGCATCGGCGATCGCGCCGAGGTGCGCATCGGTGCGATCGTGCACCTGCGCACGGTCGTGCCGCCCGATGCCGTGGTGCCGATCGGATGGGTCGCCGTGGGCGATCCCGCTCAGATGCTCTCGCCCGATCGTCACGAGGAGATCTGGGCGCTGCAGAAGGATCTGGACTTCCCCGGGTTCGTGTTCGGTCTGGATCGCGAGACGCCCGATCTCATGGTCCAGCTCACCGAGCGCTATGGCGCGGCGCTCGCGCGCCACGCCGAAGACCGCCGCGTGGACTGAGCCCCCGCGGCGGTCGTCATCGGGGTGCGATCACCCCGTGTTCTGCAGTCCGGCCGAAACGCCGGAGACGCTCAGCAGCAGCAGGCGTTGCCACTGCGGGAGGTCGGCCTCGTCGTGCTCGCCCGTGCGGAGCGTCCGCAGGGCACGCAGCTGGAGCAGCGAGAGCGCATCGACGTACGGGCTGCGCATCTTGACGGCGCGCTGCAGGACGGGCTTGTTCGACAGGAGCTCGTCACCCCCGACGATGCGGACGACCCAGTCGCCGGTGAGCTGCAGCTCCTCCACGACGAGGTCGGCCAGATCCGCGCGGTCACCGAGGTCGAGGTAGCGGCGCGCGATGCGACCGTCGGCCTTCGCGAGGCTCATGCCGACGTTGTCGATGACGGTGCGAAACAGCGGCCACTCGGCGTACGCCCGACGCAGCAGGTCGACATCTCCGACGGCCTCCAGCGCGGAGCCCAGACCGAACCAACCGGCCAGGTTGATGCGGGCCTGCGACCATGCGAAGACCCAGGGGATGGCGCGAAGGTCTTCGAGGGACTCGACCGACAGGCCGCGTCGAGCGGGACGTGAGCCCAGCGCCAGCAGACCGATCTCCTCCATCGGCGTCACGGTCGCGAACCACGACGCGAATCCGTCGGCCTTGACCAGCGAGAAGAACCGCGTACGCGAAGCGGCATCCATCGTCGCCGCGACCTCGGCGTAGCGCTCGGCTGCGGCGCTGTTGCGCTTTTCGATCGACGGAGCGGAAGCGAGCAGGACGGCGGCGGCGACCTGGTCGATGTGACGCATCGCGATGTTGGGGTCGCCGTAGCGCGCGAAGATCACCTCGCCCTGTTCGGTGAGCTTGAATCGTCCGTCGACCGAGTGCGGAGGCTGCGCCAGGATGGCCGAGTTGGCCGGTCCGCCGCCGCGACCGAGCGCGCCGCCGCGTCCGTGGAAGAGGGTGAGGTGGATGCCGGACTCCTTGGCCCACGCGGCGATCTTCGCCTGTGCCTCGTAGAGCGCGAGGTTGGCGGCGACGGGGCCGACGTCCTTCGAGGAGTCCGAGTATCCGAGCATGACCTCGAGGCGCCGGTCGGTGGCTTCCAGTCGTGCGGCGAACTGCGGGTGATGGACGATCTCGGCCATGATGCCGGGCGCGGCCTGCAGATCGGCGAAGGTCTCGAACAGCGGAATCACGTCCAGGACCGGAACGGTGCCCCCGGGCCCGACCGCCAGGCGCGCGAGCTCGTGCACGGCGGCGAGGTCGGCGGCGGACTGCGTGAACGAGACGATGTAGCGGCCGGCGGCGCGCGGTCCGTAGCGGTTCTGGATCTGCGCGATCGTGCGGAAGACCTCGAGGACCTCCTCCGCCTGCGTGCTCAGCGGCTCACCGCTGGCAGCTTCGGCGAGCACCTTGGCGTGGACGGCGGAGTGCTGACGCACCTCGAGTTCGGCGAGGTGGAAGCCGAACGTCTCCACCTGCCACAGCAGCTGCTGGAGGTGTCCGTACGCCTGGCGTGGGGCACCCGCATCGACGAGGGACTGCTGCACGGTGCGCAGATCGGCCAGCAGCGCGTCGGGGTCGCGATACGCGAGATCGGCGTCGCGCTTGCGTGTGGCGGTGATCCGGCGGGCGATCAGCAGCATCGTGCGCTTGTGCGGCTCGACCTTGGCGCGCTTGGCGGCATCCGCGGCACCGTCCTCGTCGGCGTCCGCCAGACGCTGCAGCAGGCCGAGCAGCTCCGCGGTGGGCGGGGTCGTGTCCTCGGACAGCGTGAGCGTCTTGGCGATCCGCACGGCGGAGCGCTCCAGGCCCAGCAGGATGTGCTCCGCACCGATCGACGCGGCCTTCTTCGTGACGGCGGCGGTCACGAACGGGTTGCCGTCGCGGTCGCCGCCCACCCACGTGCCGAGGCGGACGAAGGGACGGATGACGGGTGCCCGGCCGCCGGCAGCGGGTCCCTGCAGCGCATCGTCGACGCGCCGGTAGACGTGAGGGACGGCCGTGTAGAGAGTCTCGTCGAAGACTGCCATGATGGCACGCACCTCGTCGACCGGCGTCGGCTTCTCCGCCCGCAGCGGCGCCGTGCGCCAGAGCGTGTCGATCTCCTCCAGCATGCGCCGCTCCGCACGCCGCTCGTCCGCGCCGCCGTCGAGCGAGGCATCGCGCTCGGTGAGCAGAGTCACCAGACGTCGGATGCTGGTGGACACCGCGCGACGGCGCGCCTCGGTGGGATGAGCCGTGAACACGGGGTGAAAGCGCATCGCCTGCAGACGGGCGAGGGCGGTGTCGTCGCCGACCTCCGCCGCCAGGCGCACGAAGGCCGCGGCCACCGAGTCGGCCGCGTCCTCTCGCTCAGGGCGCCCGTCGCGCTCGCGCAGGACACGCACACGCTGGTGTTCTTCGGCGAGGTTGACGAGATGGAAGTAGACCGTGAACGCACGGGCGACCTCGTCGGCGCGCTCCACGGAGAAGGACTCGGCGATCTGCGCCGCCCGCTCGAAGGCCTCCGCTGACTCATCGCTGTATGCGGCGATGGTGGCCAGGCGCAGTCGCTCGACGTCCTCGTAGAGCCCGGGGGAGCCGCTTTCGCGCAGGACACGACCGAGCAGAGCGCCGAGCATCCGCACGTCGGCACGTAGGCGCTCCGGCAGTTCGTTCTCGGCCTCATCGCGGCCGACGAGGTCGATCGCTTCGGTTCGGGTGAGTTCGCGCATGAGACCACGGTAATGGCACGGTGTTTCACATTTGTCACGGGGTAGGCTGACAGGGCGGGGTGACGACGTTTTATGACACCCCGACTGCGACGCGACGGCTCCGTATGCTCTGCGCGTCGTCGGACGGTGTGCCGGGAAGCCTGGTCGGCAAGTCCCGTTCGTCGACCCTCCGGAGTGACCGTGTCCTTGTTGCGATCTGCCCGCTTTCCCGCCGTTCTGCTTCTCGTCGCCGCCTCGATCGGCCTGGTGCTGGCCAATAGTGCGGCTGCGCCGATCGCCTTCGCCGTCGCCGACGACGTGCACATCGGCATTCCGGGTGTCATCGATCTGTCCGTGCGCCACTGGATCTCCGACGGCCTGCTCGCCGTCTTCTTCTTCGTCGCCGCGGTCGAACTGCAGTTCGAGCTGACGAGCGGTCAGCTGGCGTCCCCGCGACGCGCCGTGCTGCCCGCCATCGCCGCGGCCGGTGGCGTGCTCGTGCCCGTGGCGCTGTATCTGCTCATCGCCGGCGGGGAGGCGACCGGTGCCGGATGGCCGATTCCCACAGCCACCGACATCGCCTTCGCGCTGGGGGTGCTCGCCGTCTTCGGTCGAGGTCTGCCCTCCGGAGTGCGCATTTTCCTCCTTGCGCTGGCCATCTTGGACGACATCGTCGGGATCGTCTTCATCGCGGTGCTGTTCACGGCGGATGTCGACTTCGCCATGATGCTGCTCGCGCTGGTGTTCGTCGTCGTGTTCGCGGCCTGCAGTCGGCTCCTCGACACCCGTGCCCGGCCGGTCGCCGTCGTCGGTCTCGTGGTGAGCGCGATCGGCACCTGGTACGCGGTGCACGAGTCGGGCGTGCATGCGACCATCGCGGGCGTCGTGCTCGGGCTGACGATGGCCCAGCAGCCCGCTCTGCGGGCTCGTCACGCCATCGAACCGTGGGTCAACGCGATCGTGCTGCCGCTGTTCGCGCTGTGCGCAGCCCTGGTCGCGATTCCCGCTGTGTCTGCCGGAGAGCTCTCGCCGGCCTTCTGGGGAGTCTTGGTCGCCTTGCCGGTCGGCAAGATCATCGGCATCGCCGTGGCGGGTGCCCTGGCGCAGCACCTCCTGCGGGTTCCGAAGACCGACCGGCTCGCCGGCGGCGACCTTCTCGCGGCGGGCGCCCTCGGCGGTATCGGCTTCACCGTGTCGCTGCTGCTCAGCGAGCTGGCGTTCTCCGGGGCGCCGGACATCCGCGATCAGGCCACTCTCGGGGTGCTTGCCGGATCGGCGATCTCGCTCGTGATCGCCGGGATCCTCGTATCGTGGCGGGCATGGCATCATCGACGCCGGAGCACGGCGACCGTCTGAGTCCGATCGATCCGGCGTCGACCTCCACCGGCGACGCCCTGCGACGCGCCGCCGACGTCATGGCAGCAGTGCGGGCGCGATGTGTCTGGTCGGCGCGGATCACGCATGAGGATCTCGTGCCGTACCTCGTGGAAGAGTCGGCCGAACTGATCGACGCGGTCGAGGCGGGAACGCGCGCGGACCTTCGCGAAGAGCTCGGCGATCTGCTCTGGCAAGTGCTGTTCCACGCCGCGGTGGCCGCGGACGCGACGGAGGATCCGTTCGACATCGACGACGTCGCCGACGCGCTTGCCGAGAAGATGATCCGGCGGCATCCGCACGTGTTCGGGGATGCCGTCGCCACCACTCCCGAAGAGGTGCTCGTCCACTGGAATGCCGCGAAGTCCGCCGAGAAGCGCGACCGGCGATCCGTGCTCGACGGAGTCTCGGCCCACATGCCCTCCCTCGCGCTGGCGCAGAAGCTGCTGGGCCGCGCCGCCGCGCTCCCGTTGTCGTCGTCTCGCACGCCCGGTGGGCAGGACCGGGGGCCCGTGGGCGCCCAGAGCGAGGAGGAGCTGGGGGAGGCGCTGCTCGGGCTCGTGTCGCTCGCGCAGGAGCGTGGGTGGGATGCCGAGCGGGCGCTTCGGGTCAGGATCCGAGGTCTGGAGGACGAGGTGAGGGCCGTCGAGGCCTCGTCGGCATCCGACGACCTGGAAGAATGATCGCGTGGC
>NZ_MKRU01000113.1:51020-82534 GCF_001897985.1 Microbacterium sp. 69-7
CGCGCGGAATGCGCGACTTCCTCCCCGCCGACAAGACCCGTCGCGAGCGCGTGCTCGCCGTCATCCGTGAGCGCTACCGCGCGCACGGGTTCGATGAGATCGAGACCCCGGTGATGGAGGACTACGACCGGCTCCACGCGGGCATCGGCGGCGACAATGAGAAGCTCGCTTTCAACGTCCTCAAGCGTGGACTGGATGCGGACGCGATTCGCGCCGCAGCCGATGACGCGGCCGCGCTCAGCGACCTGGGCCTGCGTTACGACCTCACCGTGCCCCTGGCGCGCTTCTACGCGACGCACCGCGCCGAGCTGCCGACGGTCTTCCGCGCCATTCAGATGGCGCCGGTGTGGCGAGCTGAGCGGCCGCAGAAGGGGCGCTACCGCCAGTTCGTGCAGTGCGACATCGACATCATCGGTGACGCGACGGGCCGCGCCGAGGCGGAGCTTCTGGTTGCGAGCCTCGACGCGCTCGATGCGCTCGGTCTGGTCGGCGGCAGCATCCGCATCAACGACCGCCGCGTGCTCGACTGGATGCTCGGCTGCTTCGGTTTCGCCGCGGAGGAGCGTGCCGGCGTACTCATCACCATCGACAAGCTGGACAAGATCGGTGCCGAGGGCGTCGCCGCCGAGCTGCGTGAGCGGGGCGCCACGCCGAACGCCGTCGACGCCTTCGACGCGTTCCTGCGTCGACCGCAGACGCGTGAGTACCGTCCGTACGGGGAGGGGCAGATCCTGAAGGCGCTGCCCGAGGGGGCGCCCGCAGACATCGTGGCCGACCTCGTGGCGATCGGCGCGGCGGTGTCGGCGGCCCGCGGGGTCTCTGCGGACGACGCGCAGGGCGCGCCGCTCGTTTTCGATCCGTTCCTCGTGCGCGGGATGGGGTACTACACCGGCACCATCTTCGAGCTCGCCCACTCCAGCGTCACGTACTCGCTCGGCGGGGGCGGCCGCTACGACGGGATGATCGGACGCTTCCTGGGCCAGCAGGTGCCGGCGGTCGGGTTCTCCCTCGGCTTCGAGCGCATCGTCGACCTCCTGGAGGATGCCGAAGACGCGGGCATGTCGACCATCGTCCTCGTGCACGAGCGCGACGTGCCGGTGGGTGAGCTCCTCGCGCTCAAGGCCGCACTGGTCGCCGAGGGGGCGCGGGTGCGTGTGGAGCAGCGCACGAAGAACCTGAAGGCGCTGCTGGAGCGTGCTGCCGCCGACGGGTATTCGTCCTTCGCGACGGTGGCGGCGGGTCAAGCGCGGGAGGCGCTGGAGATCAAGCCGCTCGGCTGAGACGGCGCGGGGGTCGATCCGGACAGCACCGGCTCCTCGGCGGCGTAGCGGGCGAGCACGTCGAGTCGGCGCGCCGTCGCCGCATCCTGCGGGCGGAACCAGACCACTCGCTGTCCGCCGGCCTCGCCCGTCCAGAGGCTCGTCATCTGACGGCGGGGCTGCTCCTGCCGCCGTTCGCGGTCGTATCTCTCTCGCTCGTGCCGATCCAACGCCGGCTCGGCGTGCGCACTCTCGTCTGGGGCGTGGCGCTGCAACTGATCGCCCTCGTCGGATTCCTCCTCGTTTCGTTCATCGCGTGGGGGCCGTCGCTGATCTGGTGGGCCCAGCCTGCGCTCGTGTTGCTCGGCGCGGGGCAGGCGCTCGTGTTCTCGCCGCTGACCCAGGCGGTGGTTCGGGAGGTCCCCGTCGAGGCGGCGGGTCTGTCGGGCGGCATGTTCAGCACCGTCCAGCAGCTCGCGCTCTCGCTCGGCGTCATCGCGATCGGGGCCGTCACGACGGCGACCGGGTGGAGCGGGCGCGAGGAGGTGGTGGCGGGCTTCGTGCTGGACGCCGTCCTCGCCTGCGGCGTTCTCGCGGTCGCGCTCGTCCTCACGGCAGCGGCCGGGCGCGGGCATCGCTGAGCCCGGCGTCCGTGGCAGGGCACGGTCCGTCACCTTCCGTCCACCCGACGGGAGCGTGTCGTTCACCCGGGGGGAGTGTGATCTGTCCGTGGCATCGCGTTCGCACCGTCGGCGTGCTCTCCGCCCGCGCGTGGCGACGAGCGCGGCGCTCGCCGGCGCGGTCGTGGCCGGTGCGTTCGCCGCGCGGAGCGTGCTGACGCGTCAGGCCGCCCTTGCGCGGCTGCGCATCGGCAAGCCGCTCGGCGAGAGCGCGTTGGAGGCCGACCGCGTGTGGCGGCCGAAGCTCGCCGGCGCGCCGCTCGAGCTGCTGGTTCTGGGTGACTCGATCGCGGCCGGCCTCGGCGCGCAGCGGCCCAAAGACGTCCTGGGGGCGCGGCTGTCCAAGGGCCTCGCCGACTTCCTGCATCGGCCGGTGCGCCTTCGCACCGTCGCGGTGGTGGGTGCCGAGTCGAAGGATCTCGCGGACCAGCTCGATCGCCTTCCCCCGGACTATCGGGCGGATGCCGCGGTCATCATCGTCGGAGGCAACGACGTGACGCATCGCACGCCGGTCTCGCAGGCGGCGGGTGATCTCGAGGCGGCCGTGCGGCGCCTGGGCGACGCAGGTGCGTCCGTCGTCGTCGGCACCTGTCCCGACCTGGGGGCGTTGCGACCCGTGCCCCAGCCCCTGCGGGCGCTGGGGGCTCAGGCCTCGCGACAGCTCGCCCACGCGCAGGCCGTTGCGGCCCGCCGGGCCGGAGCCCGCGTCGTCTCACTTCGCCGGGCTGTCGGTGCGATGTTCATCGAGAACCC
Source organism: Microbacterium sp. 69-7 (assembly GCF_001897985.1). Lineage (NCBI taxonomy): Bacteria > Bacillati > Actinomycetota > Actinomycetes > Micrococcales > Microbacteriaceae > Microbacterium > Microbacterium sp. 69-7. Next base: position 53,713 of record NZ_MKRU01000113.1, read on the forward strand.
CGACGACATGTTCAGCGTCGATCGCTTCCACCCCAGCGCACTCGGCTACCGGCGCACGGCGGATGCGCTGCTCCCGGAGATCGTCGCGGCGCTCGCCCAGGGCGTGCGCGCTCGGGGGTAGTCGGGGGGCCGTCTCGATTCTTCCCTACGCAAACTGTTCTATTTGTCATAGAATTGTTGTCGGGAGACCGACATGCTGATCCGCACCGACGCGACGAGCGACGTGCCGCTGTTCGCACAGATCGCGGCATCCGTCCGGGCGGATGCCGTCGCACGTCGCCTCCGCCCCGGTGATCGCCTGCCCTCGGCCCGCGAGGTGGCGTCGGCCCTCGGCATCAACCTGCACACGGTGCTCCACGCCTATCAGCAGCTGCGGGACGAGGGGCTCGTCTCGATGCATCGTGGTCGCGGAGCCGTCGTGACGGCGGCGGCGGACCGTCTGGCTGAGCTGCAGCCCGACATCGCCGACATCGTCGCCCGCGCCCGCGAGCGCGGGCTGTCCCGGCAGGCACTCGCCGCCCTGATCCACCACACGTCCGACCCCGAGGAGTCACCATGACCACGCCACGACCGCGCGCCGTCTCCCGCTTCGTCCTCGTCGCCGTCGCGGTCCCGGTCGTCGTCATCGCGGGCGCCGTGCTGCTGCAGCTCGGCGCCCGCGATGCGCTGCCCGACCCGATCGCGATCCACTGGGGCGCGGACGGCGCGCCCGACGGGTTCGGCGCGCCGTGGGTGACGGTGTTGGCGACCGTGCTGGTGGGTCTCGGTGTGCCCCTGCTGATCGCGGCATCCGCTGTGAACGGGCTGCGCCGGGGCGATCGCGGCCCGACCTATCGGCTGATGGGCGCCCTCGCGGCGGCGATGTCGGCCGGCGCGGGCGTGCTGATGACGTCGTCGGTGCTGATCCAGCGCGGGCTGGCCGATGCCGCTGCCGGGCCGTCCCTGCTGCCGTGGCTCGTCCTGGCCGGTCTCATCGCGATCGGCGTCGGTGTCGCCGGCTGGCTGGTCCAGCCCGATGAGCGTCTGCCGGCGACGGGGAGCATCGCGACGATGGATCCGCCCTTGACCGACGGGGAGCGGGCGGTGTGGTTGCGCAGCGTCCACCTCGCGCGGGCGGGAGTGGTCGTGCTGTGTGCGGCGTGGGCTCTGCTGGTCGTTGTCGCCGTGATCACCCTCACGGTCGGCGCCGGCGCGACGGTCGCGACGATCCTCGCCCTCCTCATCGCCGTGATGGCCGCCGTCATCGCTGCGACCGCGGTCTTCCACGTCCGTGTCGACGAGACGGGGCTGACCGTGACCTCCGCGACGGGCTTCCCTCGGTTCCACGTTCCCGTCGCCGAGATCGAACGGGTCGAAGTCGTCGAGGTCAGCCCGATGGGGGAGTACGGCGACTGGGGTCTGCGTTGGGCGCCGGGCAGAGGCTTCGGCGTCGTGCTGCGTGCCGGAGCGGGGATCCGCGTCCACCGCACCGGTGGCAAGGTCTTCACCGTGACCGTCGACGACGCCGAGACGGGTGCGGCGCTGCTGTCGGCCGAGCGCGAACGCACCGAGCGCGAGCGATGAACCCGCCGTTGACCCCTCCGCGCCGAGCGGGTTTGCTGGGTGCATGACGGAGCTCTCCCTCGCTGCGGCCCACGCGGTCGACCGCTATCTCGTCGATGCGCTGATCGGCGCGGATGCCATGCTCGACGCTGCCGTCGCCGACCAGCGCGCGGCCGGCATGCCCGCCATCGAGGTGGCGCCCACCGGCGGCAAGCTCCTGTGGCTGCTCGCCCGGGTCAGCGGCGCCCGCCGCGTGCTCGAGATCGGGACGCTGGGCGGGTATTCGACCATCTGGCTGGCCCGCGGCATCCCCGACGAGGGCCGTGTCGTGACGATCGAGGCGGAGCCGCGCCACGCCGACGTGGCGCGCGCGAGCATCGACCGTGCGGGAGTGGGGGAGCGCGTCGAGATCCGCATCGGACGCGGTGCGGAGGTGCTGCCCACCCTGGCGGAGGAGGCCCCGTTCGATCTCGTGTTCATCGACGCCGACAAGGAATCCAACACGGTGTACCTGGACTGGGCGGCGCGACTGGGCCGGCCCGGCACTCTCGTCGTCATCGACAACGTGGTCCGGGGCGGCCGAGTGGCGGATGCCGAGGACGAGAACCCTCAGGTGCGCGGCGTGCGTGCAGGGTTGGAGATGCTTCGAGACGATCCGCGCTTCACGGCGACGGCGCTGCAGACGCTCGACGCGAAGGGCTGGGACGGGATCGCGCTCGCGCTGGTCGTTTGATCCGGTGCCCGACGTATGGCGGCGGTACCCGGGTCACTAGACTCGATGACGGAGCGGGAACACACCCGTGACGCTCCGAGATTCATCCTCCACAAGCAAGGAGTCCCCTGTGGCACTGATCGAGGCTGTAGGCGCACGCGAGATCCTGGATTCGCGTGGCAACCCGACCGTCGAAGTGGAGGTGCTGCTCGACGATGGCATCGTCCAGCGCGCGGCCGTCCCCTCCGGCGCGTCCACCGGCGCCTTCGAGGCGTACGAGCTGCGCGACGGCGACAAGAGCCGGTACGGCGGGAAGGGCGTCCTGAAGGCGGTCACCGCCGTCATCGATGAGCTCGGCCCGGCCATCGAGGGCGTCGAGGCGAGCGAGCAGCGCGTCATCGACGAGATCCTCATCGCCACCGACGGCACGGAGAACAAGTCGCGCACGGGCGCCAACGCCATCCTCGGCGTCTCGCTCGCGGTGGCCAAGGCGGCGGCCGACAGCGCCGACCTGCCGCTGTTCCGCTACCTCGGCGGACCGAACGCGCACGTCCTGCCCGTGCCGCTGTTCAACGTCATCAACGGCGGTGAGCACGCCGACAACGGCATCGACTTCCAGGAGTACTTCCTCGCGCCGATCGGCGCCGAGACCTACGGCGAGTCGCTCCGCTGGGGCACCGAGGTCTACCACGTCCTCAAGGGCGAGCTGAAGGCGGCGGGCTACAACACCGGCCTCGGTGACGAGGGCGGCTTCGCGCCCGACCTGCCCAGCAACCGCGAGGGCCTCGACTTCCTCATCAAGGCCATCGAGAAGGCCGGCTTCACCCCCGGCAAGGACGTCGCGGTGGGTCTCGACGTCGCGGCGACCGAGTTCTACAAGGACGGCGTGTACACGGTCGAGGGCAAGGCCTGGTCGGCCGAGAAGCTGACCGACTACTTCGCCGACCTCGTCGCCAACTACCCGGTCGTCACGATCGAGGACGCCCTCGCCGAGGACGACTGGGAGGCATGGAAGCACCTCACCGATGCCATCGGCTCGAAGGTCCAGCTCGTCGGTGACGACCTGTTCGTGACCAACCCGGTGCGCCTGCAGAAGGGCATCGACCTCGGTGTCGCGAACGCTCTGCTCGTGAAGGTCAACCAGATCGGCACGCTGTCCGAGACGCTCGACGCGATCTCGCTGGCCACCCAGAACGGCTACCGCTCGATGCTGTCGCACCGCTCCGGTGAGACCGAGGACACGACCATCGCCGACCTGGCCGTCGCGGTCAACGCGGGTCAGATCAAGACCGGCGCGCCCGCCCGCAGCGAGCGCGTCGCGAAGTACAACCAGCTGCTGCGCATCGAGGAGGAACTCGGCGACGCCGCGGTCTTCGCCGGTCGCGGCGCGTTCCCGCGCTTCAAGGCCTGAGGGTGCTGGAGATTCGCTGAGCGATTCGGGGCGCCTCCCGTCGCACGTCCGCGTGCCACGTAGGCTGGTCCCATGACGAGAGAGGGAGCCGTGCGCACTGCGCCGGCTCCCTCTTCCGCGTCCCGCACGTCGGGCGGACGCCGGGGGTCGGGCCGTGTGGACGTGCGCGCCTGGGCCGGCGGCATCCGCTTCTCGGCCTTCACCGCGATCATGCTGGGCCTGGTCGTGTTGGCCGTCTTCACGCTGGTGCCCACCGTCGGCACGTATCTCGGCCAGCGTCAGCAGATCGCGGCGCTGGCGCACTCGGTTCAGGTGAGCGAAGCGGATGTGGCGACCCTGCAGCAGCAGAAGGACCGTTGGAACGACCCTGCGTACGTGACCTCCCAGGCGCGGGAGCGACTGTATTACGTGCGACCGGGCGAGGTCGTCTATCTCGTCGACAACGATCTGCCCGCCACCGCGATGCCCCCGACGCAGGCCGCCGTGAGCGCTCAGGTGCAGGAGACCCGCACCGACTGGATGGCGCAGCTGATGCGCTCGGTCGCCGGGGCAGGTCTGGCTCAGACGGCGGCGGTGCCCCCGGCCGCGCCCGCCGGCTGATCCAGCGGTCGGTCAGCGCGCCCCGGTACCCTTGACGGGTGCCGCATCCCCCTCTCAGCCCCGCTTCCGCCGCCGACCTCGAGGCCATGCGGTCCCAGTTGGGGCGTCCGATGCGTGGCGTCGTCGGCATCGCCGCGCGGTGCGTCTGCGGCAACCCGACGGTTGTCGCCACAGAACCGCGGCTTCCCGACGGCACACCGTTTCCCACGTTCTACTACCTGACGCATCCCGGGGCGACGGCCGCGATGTCGGCATTGGAGGCGAACCAGGTGATGCCCGAGCTGGCCGCCCTGCTTGCCGACGATGAGGACGTCGCCGCCGCGTATCTGGCGGCGCACGAGGCGTACCTGTCCGATCGAGCGGTCTACGGCGACGTGCCGGAGATCGCCGGCATCTCCGCGGGCGGGATGCCGACGCGGGTGAAGTGTCTGCATGCCCTGGCGGGGCACGCGTTGGCCGCCGGGGCCGGCGTGAACCCCATCGGCGACCTCGCGCTCGCGCGCGCCGAATGGTCGCCCGAGCGCTGCACGTGCGCCCACCCGCGGAGCGCGGTGTGAGCGCTCGGCGGCGGCGTGTCGTCGCCGTCGTCGCGGCCGTGCTGATCGCGCTGGGCGGGCAGGCGGCGGGTGCGGCGAGCATTCCCGCGGTCGCCGTCGCCGCTGGCGACCCTGCCCCGACGGCTCCCGCCGGGCCGTCGGCCCTCGCCGCGACGGCACCTCCGCCGGGAACGGGCGATCCCGCCCGCGCGGCGGAGTACTGGCTCGACGAGTACGGCATCCGGCAGGCGTGGCAGACCACCCGCGGCAAGGGGGTGACGATCGCGGTCATCGACACCGGCATCGGCCGATCCCCGGTGGAGTTCTCCGGTGCGGTCGTCGGGGGAGCGGACTTCTCCGGAGCCGGGTCGTCGGACGGGCGCACCCCGGTCGGGGCTGTCGATGCCAACCACGGCAGCTGGGTGGCCTCGTTGGCGGCCGCCCGCGGAACCGGTGCCGACACTGGGATGATCGGCGTCGCCCCCGAGGCGAATCTGCTCTCGCTGTCGATCGGATTCGGCGCGGCATCCTCGGTGCCGTTCGTGCAGCAGGTCGCCGATGCGATCAAGTGGGCCGTCGATCACGGCGCCGACATCATCAACCTGTCGTTCACGACGAACACCCTCACCTGGGATCCGTCCTGGGACGACGCCTTCCAATACGCGTTCGACCACGACGTGGTGGTCGTGGTGGCAGCCGGAAACAAGGGCAGCGGCACCGAGGAGGTGGGTGCGCCCGCGACCATCCCCGGGGTGCTGACGGTCGGCGGCGTCAACCGTGCGGGCACCGCCAGCGAGCAGGCCTCGACGCAGGGCATCACGATCGGTATCTCCGCACCGAGTGAGCAGCTTCTCGGCGTCTCTGCCGATGGACAGCTCGTGGTCTGGGACGGCACGAGCGGGGCCGCGCCGATCGTGGCCGGCATCGCCGCGCTCGTGCGTTCGGCCCATCCAGAACTGGATGCCGACAACGTCATCAACCGCATCATCAAGACGGCGCGGCCGGCCGCAGCGGCCACGAAAGTTCCTGACGAGAAGTACGGCTACGGTCTCATCGATGCCAACGCCGCGGTAAGCGCGTCCGTCGGGAGCGTCGACAGCAACCCGATGGGAAGCCTCTCCGACTGGATCCGGCTGTATCGGCGCGCCGACGCCGGCCCCCAGCCCACACCGACGTCCTCTCCGGTCACCATCGACCAGCTGCCGGCGGCCGAGACCCTCGAGCGAAGGTCCCCGCTGCTGCCCAGCATCGATACCCTCCTCTACGGCACCGTGCCGCTCGTGGGGGTGACCCTGACGGCTATACTGGTCGCGCTCGGTGTCACTGCTGCTGCCCGGCGCATCAGATCGGAGCGCGCACCTCGTACTCCGAGCCGTTGATTCAAGGAGTGCTTCCACCTGTGACTCACACAGAGACCAGTACGGCCGCGCGTGCCGTGCCCAAGATCCTCATCGTCGGCGGCGGTTACGCCGGCTTCTACACCGCATGGAAGCTCGAGAAGCACCTGCGCAAGGGCGAGGCCGAGGTCACGATCGTCGACCCGCTGCCGTACATGACGTATCAGCCCTTCCTGCCCGAGGTGGCGGCCGGTGAGATCGAAGCTCGTCACGTCATCGTGGGCCTGCGCCGCCACCTGAAGAAGACGCGCGTGGTCACCGCCAAGGTGACCGGAATCGACCACGCGACGCGCACCGCGACGATCACTCCGGCCGAAGGCGAGCCGTGGCAGGAGAACTACGACCAGATCGTGGTCACCGCCGGTGCCGTCTCGCGCACCTTCCCGATCCCCGGCATCGCCGAGAACGCGATCGGCCTGAAGACGATCGAGGAGGCCGTCGCCGTCCGTGACCGCATCCTCACCAACTTCGACCGTGCGGCCAACCTGCCCGCCGGTCCCGAGCGCGACCGCCTTCTGACCGTCGTGGTCGTCGGTGGCGGGTTCGCGGGCATCGAGGTGTTCGCCGAGACGCGCGCTCTGGCTTCCTCGCTCCTCAAGGAATACCCGCAGCTGCGCTTCGAGGACACGCACTTCCACCTCGTCGAGGCGATGGGGCGCATCATGCCCGAAGTGTCGCTGAAGACGAGCGAGTGGGTGCTCAAGGACCTCGCGAAGCGGGGTGCGAACGTGCACCTCGACACCCAGGTCACCGGCGCGGTCGACGGCAACGTCGAGCTCTCCACCGGTGAGGTCATCCCGACCGATCTGATCATCTGGACCGCCGGCGTCATGGCCAACCCCACCGTCGTGCGGGGCAGCGACCTGCCGGTGGAGGAGCGCGGCCGCATCCGCACCCGTGCCGACCTGCGTGTCGGAACGGCGGACGAGGTCGTCGAGGGCGCGTGGGCTGCCGGCGACGTGTCGGCCGTCCCCGACCTCACCGGCAAGGGCGTCGGCGGCTACTGCGTGCCCAACGCGCAGCACGCCGTCCGTCAGGCGAAGCTGCTCGCGAAGAACCTCGTCGCCGTCCTGCGCGACGAGCTGCCGCGCGAGTACATCCACCACAACCTCGGCGCCGTCGCGGGCCTCGGCCTGTACAACGGCGTCTTCCAGTCGCGCAACATCGCGCTCAAGGGCTTCATCGCGTGGTGCGCGCACCGCGGCTACCACGGTCTGGCCATGCCCTCGTGGGAGCGCAAGTGGCGCGTGATCGGCGACTGGTGGCACAACTTCTGGCTCCGCCGCGACAACGTGTCGCTGCAGACCGTCCAGAACCCGCGCTACGTGTTCGAGGAGTTCGCCTCCCGTCCGCGCCCCGCGGCTCCGGCGGCAGCACCGGCAGCACCGGCGATCGACCCGAAGTCCGTCGCCGCCGAGAAGACCGGTGCGGCCGAGCCCAAGGTCGAGGAGAAGGCCACCGCCGCCAGCTGAGCCGCGGTTCGCACGTCATGAACCCCCACCCGCCCCGGCGGTGTGGGGGTTTCGTGCGTGCGGCGTCGCTACCCTGGTAGCGGGCCCCCGTAGCCCAATGGCAGAGGCAGGCGACTTAAAATCGCTTCAGTGTCGGTTCGAGTCCGTCCGGGGGTACTCCCGCCGGTGCGCGTCAGCCGGCCGAAATATCCCCCGAGTTCCACTGCGGATGACACCCCGTGTCATCTAGGCTGGTGCCCTCACGAGCGAAGGAGCCCGAACCGATGAGCCTGGACCTCCTGAGCCTTCCCCCTGCCACCGGCCCGGGCTGGAATGATCCTGCGGCGTTCTGGGCGGCGAGATCGGCGGCGGTCTCGGCAGTGTCCGGACCCGTCGCCGCCATCGACCTCGATGCGCTCCGGTTCAACGCGATGGATCTCGTGGTCCGCTCCGCGGGTGTGCCGATCCGCGTGGCCAGCAAGTCGATCCGCGTCCGTGAGGTCCTTGACGCCACCTTCGCGATCGGGGGCTACCGCGGCATCCTCGCCTTCACGCTTCCCGAGGCGCTCTGGCTCGCGCGCGAGCATGACGACATCGTGCTCGGATATCCCAGCGTCGACCGGGCGGCGCTGGAGCGGCTCGTGCGCGACGACGACCTCGCGCGTCGGGTCACCCTAATGATCGACGACCCTGCGCAGCTGGACGTGGTGGATGCCGTCGCCGCCCCGTCTGCTCGCGCGCGCGTCCGCGTGGCGATCGACGCGGATGCCTCGTGGCGGGCACCCGTCCTGGGTCACATCGGCGTGCGACGCTCGCCCGTGCATGAACCGGCGGAAGTCGTGCGGCTTGCGCGCTCCATCGTCACCCGTCCCGGCTTCGAGCTCGTCGGTCTGATGATGTATGAGGCGCAGATCGCGGGACAACCCGACCACACCGGTTCCGGCGACGGTGTCATCCGCTGGATGCAGCACCAATCACGGGACGAGCTCGTCGCCCGGCGGGGAGCGATCGTGGCGGGGCTGCGTGAGATCACGCACCTGGAGTTCGTCAACGGCGGCGGCACCGGCTCGCTGGAGTACACGGCAGCGGACCCGGCCGTCACCGAGACGACGGCCGGCAGCGGGCTGCTGGCCGGTCACCTGTTCGACGGCTACCGCGCTTTCACGCCCGCGCCCGCTGCGGCCTTCGCGCTCGAGGTCGTCCGCAAGCCGCTCGACGACATCGCCGTCGTGCTAGGTGGCGGATGGATCGCCTCCGGGCCCCCCGTGGCCTCTCGCCAGCCCCGTCCGGTGTGGCCGCCCGGGCTCAAGACCCTCGGGCGGGAGGGCGCGGGGGAGGTGCAGACGCCCCTGCAGGGCGAGTCGGCGCGCCGCCTGCGCGTGGGCGACAGGGTCTGGTTCCGCCACGCGAAGAGCGGCGAGCTGTCCGAGCGGGTCGACCGCTACCACCTCACCCTCGGCGAGAGCCTCGTCGGCGAGGCCGCCACCTACCGCGGCGAAGGGAAGAGCTTCCTGTGACACGACCCGGCGGCACATGGCAGAACTGGGCGCGCACCGAGAGCGTGCGCCCGCAGCTGGTGGAGTACCCCACGACGATCGAAGCAGTGCGCCGTTCCGTGCGCTCCGCCGGCGCACGCGGACGCGCACTCAAGGCGGTCGGCGCCGGACACAGCTTCACCGGGATCGCGGCGGCGCCGGGAACCCTGCTGGATCTGAGCGAGCTGAGCGGCGTGATCGCCGTCGATCGCGAGCGCGGGCGTGTGCGCCTGTTGGCCGGCACGCGACTGCACCGCATTCCGGCGCTGCTCGCGCCTCACGGCCTCGCGATGGCGAACCTGGGCGACATCGATCGTCAATCCATCGCCGGAGCGCTCTCGACCGGCACCCACGGCACCGGTCTCGGTCACGGGGGACTGGCGACCCAGGTCGTGGGTGCCACGCTCGTCACGGCGGATGGAGAGCTGCTCACCGTCGACGACGAGAACGAGCCCGACCTGCTTCCTGCCGTCGCGCTCGGTCTGGGCGCCCTCGGCATCCTCGTCGACGTGACGCTCCAATGCGTGCCGGCGTTCGCGCTCGGCGCACAGGAACAGCCCGAACCTCTCGACGCCGTCGTGGACGACCTCGATGCGCGCGTCCGCGGCGTCGACCACTTCGAGTTCTACTGGTTTCCGCACACCGCTGTCGCCCTGACGAAGACGAACACCCGGATGCCGACAGATGCGCCGACGGCCCCGCTGTCGCCCCTGTCGCGCATGCTCGATGAGCGGATCGTGGGCAACGGCGTGCACCAACTGGTGTGCAGCGCCGGTCGGCTCGCCCCGCCGCTCGTGCCGGCGATCAATCGGCTGTCCGCCCGGGTGTGGGGGGATCGGCGGTTCTCCGATGCGTCGCATCGCGTGTTCACCACGCAGCGCAGCGTGCGCTTCCGTGAGATGGAGTACGCCGTGCCGCTGGACGAGCTGGCGTCGGCGTTTCGTGAGGTGCGCGACCTCGTGGACGCGTCGGGGTGGCGCATCGAGTTCCCGATCGAGGTGCGGGTGGCGCCCGCCGACGACCGGTGGCTCTCGACGGCCTACGCGCGTGACAGCGGCTACATCGCCGTGCATCGATACTGGCGCGCCGACCACCGTGCCTATTTCGCCGCCGTCGAGGAGATCATGCGCGCCCACGCCGGCCGGCCGCACTGGGGAAAGTTGCACACGCTCGATGCGGCGGCTCTGCGCGAGCGGTATCCGCGCTTCGACGACTTCCTGACGCTGCGCGACCGCCTCGATCCGACGCGCATGTTCCGCAACGCCTATCTCGACCGCGTCCTCGGCGCGTGAGGGTCTGTCTCGCACCTGTGCAGATGGGGAACCGCTGGGAGTGCTGGCCGCGGCGGATGACGTGGCCCCTCGCGCCGATAGGATGATCCTCAGTCGATGGGAGTCGTATGGAATGGCTGATCCCGGTCCTGATCGTCGTCGCTCTGGTGGTGATCGCCGGAATCTATCTCTGGGCGACCTACAATTCGTTGGTCGCGCTCGGTGTGCGCGTCGACGAGGCGTGGAGCGACATCACCGTGCAGCTGAAGAGGCGCGCTGATCTGCTGCCCAATCTCATCGAGACGGTCAAGGGGTACGCGGCGCACGAGAAGGCGGTCTTCGAGAACGTCACCCGCGCCCGCGCGGAGACGCTCACCGCCGGCTCACCCGCCGAAGCCGGCGTGGCCGAAGGCCACATGCAGCAGGCGCTGAAGTCGCTGTTCGCGGTCGCCGAGGCGTATCCGCAGCTGCAGGCGAGTCAGAACTTCCTCCAGCTGCAGCAGTCGATCGTCGACACCGAGGACAAGATCCAGGCGTCCCGTCGCTTCTACAACGGCGGCGTGCGCGAGCTGAACACGAAGATCAAGGTGTTCCCGAACAACATGTTCGCGCGCAACCTCGGCTTCCACGAGCGGGAGTTCTTCGAGGTCGTCGACGGCGCCGCCATCGCCGAGCCGCCGCGCATCCAGTTCTGATCGGGCGGGCGGCATGTACTCCGCGATCGCCCGCAACAAGCGCAACACCTGGCTGATCATGGCCGGCTTCATCATCGTCCTCGGACTGATCGGCCTGGCGGCGGGATGGCTCGCGGGCAACAACTGGTGGATCTCGGCGTTCGTGCTCCTGGGGGCCACGGGCTACGCGACCGTGCAGTATTTCGTCGCCGACCGCGAAGCCCTCGCGCTGTCGGGTGCGCAGGAGGTGACGCGCGAGGAGGCTCCGCGCTATTACCGGATCGTCGAGAACCTGTGTCTGACGACGGGCACCCCCATGCCGCGGCTCTATGTCGTCGAGGATGCCGCGCCCAACGCCTTCGCGACCGGACGCACGCCAGAGCGCGCGGCGATCACGGTGACGACGGGCCTGTTCGAGATCATGACGGATCGTGAACTCGAGGGGGTGCTCGGGCATGAGCTCGGGCACATCCGCAACTACGACATCCGCGTCACGCTCGTGGTGTTCGGTCTCGTGGTCGCCGTGGGGCTCGTGGCGGACATCCTCTTGCGGATGGCCTTCGTCGGGGGCGGCCGGCGCGGCGGAAACAGCCAGTCCCAGCTCTTCTTCCTCATCTTCGGCCTGGTCGCCGCGATCGTGGCGCCGCTGCTGGCCGCGGTCGTCCAGGCAGCCATCTCGCGCCAGCGCGAATACCTCGCCGATGCGACCAGTGCTCTCACCACCCGCGACCCCGACGGCCTGGCATCTGCTCTTGCCAAGCTGGGGGAGTACGGCCGACCGCTCTCCAAGGCGAACACGTCGATGGCTCACCTCTGGATCAGCGACCCGCTTCGACCCGGTGCGATGGAGCGCCTGTTCGCCACGCATCCACCGATCCCGGATCGCATCGCCCGTCTGCAGGAAATGGGCGGACGGTTCTGAGTTCTAGACTGGCGGGATGAGCGGCACCGACGACAGACACGGCGCCGCGCCGCGCGGGTCGTTCCTCGACACTCTGCGCGAGCGCACGGTCGCCTCCGACATCGACCGCGGGCTTCCTCGGGGCCTCAGAGTCGCGACGGCGTATGCGTGGCGGTTCGTGGTCATCGCCATCGCGGCCGGCATCCTGATCTGGCTCGTCATCCAGCTGAAGCTCCTGGTGATCCCGCTGATGGTGGCGATCCTCGTCACCGCGCTGCTGTGGCCGGCCTTCACCTGGATGCTGGCGCGCGGGGTACCGCGGTGGCTGGCGATCGTCGTGTCGGTGCTCGGCACGGTTGCGGTGATCGGAGGGCTGCTGTGGCTGGCGATCTGGCAGATCACCCGTGAGTGGTCGAGCGTGCAGGTGCGCACCACCGAAGCGATCGGCCAGTTCCGTCAGTACCTCATCGACGGGCCGCTCCACCTCACGGCGCAGCAGATCGACGATCTCCTCGTCCAGGCGGGCGGCTACCTGCAGCAGCAGGCGGAGGTGCTCTGGTCGGGGGCTCTGGCGGTCGGCTCCACCGTCGGCCACGTCGCCACCGGGGCGGTGCTGGCTCTGTTCATCCTGCTGTGCACCCTCGCCGACGGCGGTGGCATCTGGAGCTGGGTCGTGCGCCTGTTCCCGCGACGCGCGCGCAGCGAGGTCGACGGCGCCGGCCGCGCCGGCTGGCGCACCGTCGTCACGTATGCGCGCACGCAGTTGCTCGTGGCGACGATCGACGCCATCGGCATCGCGCTCGGCGCCTTCCTCCTCGGTGTTCCGCTCGCCATCCCGATCGGCGTGCTCGTCTTCCTCGGCGCGTTCGTGCCCTTCGTCGGCGCCATCGTCACCGGTGCGCTGGCGGTGTTCCTCGCCCTCGTCTACAACGGGCCCTGGATCGCGCTGTGGATGCTGGTCGTCGTCCTGGGCGTCCAACAGCTCGAGGGACATGTGCTGCAGCCGCTGCTGATGGGCTCGGCCGTCAAGGTCCACCCGCTGGCCGTCGTCCTCGTCGTCGCCGGCGGTGCCATGATCGCCGGCATCCCCGGTGCACTCTTCGCCGTCCCGCTGGCGGCGTTCATCAACGTCGTCGCCGTCTACCTCGGACGCCGCGCGAACGATCCCCTGGCCCCACCCGATCGGGCCGATCTCATCTGGAGCACCGTTCCCCGCAGTAGGAAGAAGCCCGCGTGACCCTCCCGACCCTGGCGGAGTTCGAGGACGCCGCCGCCGTCCTGCGCGACGTCATCGTGAAGACGCCGTTCGACGTCTCCGACCACCTCACGGAGGTGCTCGGTGCGCCCGTCTACCTGAAGCTCGAGAACCTGCAGCGCACGGGCTCGTTCAAGATCCGAGGGGCGACCTACCGACTGTCGCGTCTGAGCGCACAAGAGCGTGCACGCGGCGTGGTGGCCGCCTCTGCCGGCAACCACGCCCAGGGCGTCGCCTCGGCCGCGCAGAAGCTCGGCATCCCCGCCACGATCTTCATGCCGCTGGGCGTGCCGGTCCCCAAGCTCCTCGCGACCCGCGGCTACGGCGCCGAGGTCGTGCTGGAAGGGGCGACCGTCGAGACGCCGCTGCGGCTCGCGGCGGAGTTCGCCGAACGCACCGGCGCCGTGATGATCCACCCCTACGATCACCGCGACATCATCGTCGGCCAGGGGACGATGGGTCTGGAACTGTGGGACGGCGTGCCCGAGCTCGAGACCGTCGTCGTCGGGATCGGTGGCGGCGGACTGATCGCCGGGGTCGCCGCCGCGGTGAAGGCGCGGGCAGCCCTCGAGGGCAGACGCGTTCGGATCATCGGCGTGCAGGCCGAGAACTCCGCCGCGTACCCGTCCTCCCTCGCCGCCGGCGTACCGCTGACGGTTGCCACGACGCCGACCATCGCCGACGGCATCGCCGTCGCGCGTCCCGGAGATGCACCCTTCGAGGTGATCAGTGAACTCGTCGACGAGGTCGTCACCGTGAGCGACGACGACATCGCCCGGGCGCTGCTGGTGCTGCTGGAGCGCGCGAAGCAGGTCGTCGAGCCCGCTGGCGCCGTCGGCGTGGCCGCGATCCTCGCCGGCAAGATCACGGCGAGCGGTCCCACTGCCGTCATCCTCTCCGGAGGCAACATCGACCCGCTGCTGCTGCAACGCGTCGTGGCGCACGGACTGGCGGCATCCGGTCGCTACATGACGCTGCAGATCCCGCTGCCCGACCGGCCGGGCCAGCTCGCGCGCGTGTCGGAACTGCTCGCCATAGCCGGAGCGAACGTGATCGAGGCGCTCCACACGCGCCACGGCCAGGGCCTGCAGATCAGCGAGGTCATCCTGCAGCTCAGCGTCGAGACTCGCGGCGAAGAACACCGCGCCCACGTCATCGGCGTTCTGGAGGAGGCAGGCTTCCGCCCCCGCGTCGCGCAGGACTGACGCGGGGCCCGCCGCTACTGGCCGTTGTAGGTTTCGACCTTGACGATCTCCACCGAAATCTCGCGACCGTTCGGCGCGGTGTACGAGGTCTTCTCGCCCTCCGCCAGGCCCAGGATCGCAGCGCCCAGCGGGGAGGCCTCGCTGTAGACGTCGAGCTCGGAGCCCGCCGCGATCTCGCGGCTGCCGAGCAGGAACACCTCTTCGCCGCCGGCGACGATCGCCGTCACCACGGTGCCGCCCTTCACGGTGCCGTCGGACTCCGGGGCCTCGCCGACCACGGCGTCCTTCAGCAGCGCCTGCAGGGTGCGGATGCGTGCTTCCTGCTTGCCCTGTTCGTCCTTAGCGGCGTGGTAGCCGCCGTTCTCCTTGAGGTCGCCTTCTTCGCGGGCGGCCTCGATGCGCTTGGCGATCTCTTCGCGACCCGTCGTCGACAGGTGCTCGAGCTCGGCGGCGAGCCGGTCGTAGGCGTCCTGGGTGAGGAAGGTCTCCGTGTTCTCGGCCACGTCGTCTCCTTGTCGATGGGGGCGGTCAATGCGCGTGTGCGGCACCGGCCGCCGACACTATGCCAAACGCCCCGGCAGCTGCCAGGGCGCATGTGTCGAATCAGCCTACGGGATCCAGCACGAGGGGACCAAACCGGTCGTCGCAGCGGCGGTGGTCGCCACCCGCTCGCTGAACGTGCGGCTGTGGGCGTCGTCGGCCGGGTAGGAGACGACCTTCCACCCGACGATGCCGTGCTCCTCGTCCTGGGCCTCGACCACGCAGCTGACGGCGCTTCCGCGCGCCAGCGTGAGCTGGAAATCGACCGTCACGCTGTGCGGAGCATCGCTGAGATCGAATCCGGTGACGTCGATGTCCACGGACTGAGCCGCCTGCGTGTAGGTGTTCCATCCGAAGTAGCCGATGAGGGCGAGAACGACCGCGCCCCCGAGGATCCAGGTCCAGCGACGGCGCCCCGCGCTGCGTGCTCGGCCGTAGCGGTCGTCGAGCTCCTGCTGTGTGCGCATCGCGGTCATGACACTTCCCGAGGTTCTAGGCTGGACTTCCAGGCTAGGCGCTCCGCGCGGAACAGAGGAACGATGCACGCACTGACGATCGCGCTGTCGGCGATCGCCGACCCGGCGATTCCGACTCCCACCATGACGGTCAACCCTGACGCGGTCACTCCGGGGTTTGTGGGCTTCGTCGGCATCGCGGTGGTCGCCATCGCCGTGATCTTCCTCCTCATCGACATGCTGCGACGCATCCGTCGCGCCGGCTACCGTGCGGAGATCGCCGAAGAACTCGACGCGACGACTCAGGCGGATGCCGAGGCGCGCGCCCACGAGCAGGCGGCGGCGGCCGTCGAGGCGAGCGACACCGACGACCAGGACATCGACCCCGCCTCACGCTGACGCCGGTGCGCCGTGGATCCGACCGGTACGCGCCGGCTCAGCCCGCGGCGCCCAGAGAGGGCACGAGCGGGTTCAGCGCGATCAGCAGACACGCCGTCCAATGGCAAAGGAAAGCCAGCACGGTGCACACGTGGAAGATCTCGTGGAACCCGAAGTGGCCCGGCCACGGGTTCGGCTTCTTCAGCGCGTAGACGATCGCTCCGCCGGTGTACAGCAACCCGCCGACGATGACGAGGACCATCATCGCGAGGTTCGCCTGCAGCAGGTCGACGATGTACATCACCGCTGCCCACCCCAGCAGAAGGTAGAGCGCCACGTAGAGCCACCGCGGGGCGTTGATCCAGAAGACGCGGAACAGGATGCCGAGGATCGCGCCCGACCAGACCAGCACGAGCAGGAGGGTGCCCTTGTCGGGCGTCAGCGCCAGCACGGCGATCGGCGTGTAGGTGCCCGCGATCAGCAGCAGGATGTTGGCGTGGTCGATGCGCTTGAGCACCGCCTTGGTCGTCGGCTCCCAGGTGAACCGGTGATACAGCGCGGAGTTGCCGAACAGGAGGAGCGAGGTCACCATGAAGACGACCGCTGCCCACTTCGCGGCCGCACCCTGAGCGAAGACGATGAGCAGGACCCCGGCGGCCACGGCGACCGGGAATGTTCCGGCGTGGATCCAGCCACGCCACGTGGGCTTCAGCTCGACTTGTGCACGGACGGAGCCGGCTTCGAGAAGCGGGAGCTGGGGCATGTCGGCGCCCTCGGCGGATGCGTGTCGGGTCACGGCACCGAGCCTACGCGCAGCCTCATGCCGTCTTCCGCACGTATCCTGTGTGCGGTCGGGGCAGGGGCTCGCGCGGTAGCGTAGGAACGTGACACCCACCGGTTCGGGCGAGGGGCGTGGATTCCTCTATCGCCTCTACAGTTCGCGCCTGCGTCGCGAGTTGACCCCCGACACCGTTCCCCACCACGTCGCGATGATGATCGACGGCAATCGTCGCTGGGCGCGTCAGGCCGGCTTCACGACGGTCGCGCACGGACACCGTGCCGGAGCCGCGAAGATGCACGAGTTCCTGCGCTGGTGCGACGATCTCGGCATCCGTGTGGTCTCGCTCTACCTGCTGTCCACCGACAACCTCACCAAGCGCGACTCGCAGGAGCTCGCCGATCTCATCGAGATCATCGCCGAGCTCGCCGACGAACTCTCGCTCGAGCCCGGCTGGCGCGTGCAGCACGTGGGTCGTGCGGAGATGCTGCCACCGGACCTGGCCCGCGTGTTACGGACGGCGGAGGAGCGGACGGCCGGAAACACGGGCCTGCACGTGAACCTCGCGGTCGGCTACGGCGGACGAAGCGAGATCGTCGACGCCGTTCGCAGCATCATCGCGCAGCACGACGAGCGCGGCGGCTCGCTCGAAGAGCTCGCCGCCAGCCTCACCCCGGAGCAGATCGGCGAGCATCTGTACACCGGAGGGCAGGCCGATCCCGATCTGGTGATCCGTACCTCCGGCGAGCAGCGTCTCAGCGACTTCCTGCTCTGGCAGTCGGCGCATTCCGAGTTCTACTTCGTCGAAGCGCTCGGGCCGGATCTGCGCGAGGTCGACTTCCTCCGCGCGATCCGCGACTACGCCACGCGCGATCGCCGCTACGGCAGCTGACGGGGGCCACGCGATCCGTCCCCCAACGACTCGGCGTGGGACAATGGGCGACGTGAACGACCTGCAGCCCTACCTCGATACCTTCGACAGCGCAGCGGGGTATCTGGACTGGGCGGCATTCGGACCGCTCTCGCCGGCGGTTCGAGCCGAGACCCTGGCCGACGCGGAGCTTCTCGGCAGCGGGCGCCGTTCGGGCATCGATCTGGTGTCGGAGAGATCCGACGAGGCGCGCGGGCTGGTCGCACAGGTTCTCGGATGCGCCGTCGACGAGGTCGTGTTGCAGCCGTCGACGACCCACGGACTGCAGCACGCGATGCAGGGGCTTCGTGGCACGGTCATCGTCTCGGCTCAGGAGTTTCCCGCCCTGCGGGTGACGGCACGCCGCGCGCAGGACGCTCGCGGTGTGCTCTCGGTTCGCGAGATCGAGCCCGTCGCCGGGATCGTCACGGCGGATGCCGTGGCGGAGGCGCTCGATGACGATGTCACCGCCGTCGCCGTCAGCCTGGTCGATTTCCGCACGGGCGCTGTCGCCGACGTGCGGGAGATTCGTGAGCGGATCGGCGACCGCCTGCTGATCGTCGATGCCGTTCAGGGCTTCGGCGTCGTCGACGCCGACTGGGATGCGGCCGATGTCGTCTGCGGCAACGGATACAAGTGGCTTCGGGCCGGCCGGGGCACCGGCTTCGCGAGGTTCTCCGATCGGGCGCGCGAACGGATCGAGCCGGTGCTGTCAGGGATTTCCGGCATGCAGGGCGACGCGACCAGCGTGGGTGTGCCGGCGCCGCTGCCGACAGCGGCCGCATACCAGGTCGCCCCGACCGACCACCTCGCTGCCGGTCGCCTCGCGGCGGCGTTGCGCGAAGTGGTCGACGCGGGCATTCCCGCCATCGCCGCCGAGCTGCGCGCACGCGCACGGGCCGTGATGGAGCTCGCCGATCGCTACGGGGTCCCCGTCCTCACCCCGCGCGACCGGCACGCGGGCATTGTGGCGCTGCAGCCTGCACCTCACGAGGCGGCGCCGCTGGCCGCAGCTCTCGCCAATCAGGGCGTCACCGTCACCGCCCGCGGCACCACGATCCGGGTCGCGCCGCACGTGGGAACGGGCGCCGACAGCTTCGTCCTGCTCGGCGACGCGCTGGCCGAGGTCGCCGCCAGCCGCGTCATCATCGACCCCGCTCCCGCGGCGCTCGCGCTGTCCGAGCCCGGTTCTGCGGATGACGCGCCGATCTCGCTCGAGGTCGTCGCACCCCCCGCGGAGGCCGTCGAGGCTGCGTCCGCCGACGACATCACACGTTAACGTCCCCGTCATCGACCGGCGGCGTGTCGCGGCTGGCGCGCCAGCATCGCCGGCCGTACGGTCATCACATCGGGCAAGGCGCCCGGTCGGGTCGGCCTCCACACGACTCGTGGCCACGGTCGACTCGAAACTGCCGGGTGCTCCACCCGGGGCGGGAGTGAGTTGTGACCACACGGGCTTCACTGCAGCAACGCCGGATCGATGAGAGCGTCGAGGGGGCCGCGGACACCGATCTGCGGACCTACGTCCTCGACACCTCCGTGCTCCTGAGCGATCCGCGCGCGTTCTTCCGGTTCGCGGAGCATTCCGTCGTCGTCCCCGTGGTGGTGATCACGGAGCTCGAAGGCAAGCGGCACGACCCGGAGATCGGCTACTTCGCCCGGCAGGCTCTGCGCCACCTCGACGAGCTGCGTGTCGAGCACGGTCGACTGGACTTCGCCGTCCCCGTCGGGGAGGGGGGAACGCTGCGTGTCGAGCTGACCAACACCGATTCCTCCGTTCTGCCCGCCGGCATGCGCCTCGGCGACAACGACACGCGGATCCTCTCCGTCGCCATGCACCTCGCTGCCGACGGTCAGCAGGTCACGGTCGTCTCCAAGGACCTCCCGATGCGCGTCAAGGCCGCCTCCCTCGGCATCCACGCCGAGGAGTATCTCGCGGAGCAGGCCGTCGACAGCGGGTGGACGGGCATCGCCGACATCGCGATCTCCGGCGACGACATGAGTGACCTCTACGAGGCGGAGGTCGCGACCAGCGACGAGGTGCGCGGCTTCCCGGTGAACACGGGACTCGTGATCCACTCCGAGCGGGGGTCGGCTCTCGGCCGGGTCACGGGAGACGGCGCATTCCGTCTCGTCCGCGGCGACCGGGACGTGTTCGGGCTGCACGGCCGCAGCGCCGAGCAGCGCATCGCGATCGACCTGCTCATGGATCCCGAGGTCGGGATCGTCTCTCTCGGCGGACGTGCGGGAACGGGGAAGTCGGCCCTCGCCCTCTGCGCCGGCTTGGATGCCGTCCTCGAGCGCCAGCAGCAGAAGAAGATCATCGTCTTCCGCCCGCTCTTCGCCGTCGGCGGCCAGGAGCTCGGCTACCTGCCGGGCGACCAGTCTGAGAAGATGAACCCGTGGGGGCAGGCGGTCTTCGACACCCTCGGCTCGGTGGTCTCCGGAAACGTCCTCGAGGAAGTCGTCGCGCGGGGGATGCTCGAGGTGCTGCCGCTGACGCACATCCGCGGACGTTC
This sequence comes from Microbacterium sp. 69-7, assembly GCF_001897985.1. Taxonomy (NCBI): domain Bacteria; kingdom Bacillati; phylum Actinomycetota; class Actinomycetes; order Micrococcales; family Microbacteriaceae; genus Microbacterium; species Microbacterium sp. 69-7. Next base: position 73,783 of record NZ_MKRU01000113.1, read on the forward strand.
TCTGCACGACGCTTTCGTGATCGTCGATGAGGCGCAGTCGCTCGAACGCAACGTGCTGCTCACGGTACTCAGTCGGATCGGACAGAACTCGCGCGTCGTGCTGACCCACGATGTCGGCCAGCGTGACAACCTCCGCGTCGGCCGCCACGACGGCATCGCCTCCGTGATCGAGACGCTGAAGGGGCACAGCCTCTTCGGTCACGTGACACTCGTGAGATCCGAGCGTTCCGCCATCGCCGCGCTCGTCACCGATCTGCTGGAGCAGGGCGAGCTGAGCTGACGCGGCCCGCCCGTACCCGCGCCGTCCGCGGCGAGGTCTACTCCCAGCGGTAGCCCTCGCCGCGGACAGTCGCGATGTGGTCGGCGCCGAGCTTTGCCCGCAGATACCGCACGTAGACGTCCACGACGTTCGAGCCCGGATCGAAGTCGAGGCCCCAAATGCGGCTGAGCAGCGTCTCACGCGTGAGAACCTCACCGGCGTGCCGCAGGAACTGCTCAGCGAGTGCGAACTCGCGCGCGGAGAGGTCGACGTCGTGACCGGCCACCGTGCAGCGGCGCGCCAGCAAGTCGAGCGTCACATCCCCGCGGGAGAGGACCATCGTGATGGCACCCGTGCGCTCCCGAAGACGCGAGCGCACGCGCGCCATCAGCTCCGCGAGGGAGAACGGCTTCGGAACGTAGTCGCTGGCCCCGGCATCCAGACCGTCCACCGCGTCGCGGGCCGAACTGCGAGCCGTCAGCATGATGACCGGGAGGGACTGCCCGTCGCCGCGCAGGCGCCGGAGAACCTCGAATCCGTCCATGCCCGGCAGCCCGACGTCGAGGATCACGAGGTCGATGTCGCCTCGCGACGCGCGTTCGAGCCCGGCGGCGCCGTCCTCGCAGGCGGTCGTCTCATACCCTTCGGCCGACAGGGCGCGCGTGACCATCGACACGATATGCGGCTCGTCGTCGACGATGAGGATGCGAGTCATCCGGAGGCCTCCCGTTGTTGGACGACATCCCCCGCACGCACCGGTGTGGGCAGCGTCGCCTGCGTGCCGATGGGGATCTCGATGGTGAAGGTGGCACCGCCACCCGGCGTGTCGGCCACGGTGCAGTGACCGCCGTGGGCCTTCGCGATCGCGTCGACGATGGCGAGGCCGAGGCCCGATCCGCCGACCGACCGCTTGCCCGTGCCGCGGTCGAAGCGACGGAAGATGCGGTGGCGGACGGCGGGCGCGATTCCCGGGCCGTGATCGCGCACCCACAGCTGAGCTCCGGAGGGATGCACGGCGCTGCCGATCTCGATCGCCGAGCCGGCGGGGGTGTACTTCGCCGCGTTGTCGGCCAGTTGCAGCCACGCCTGCAGGAGGCGATCACGGTCGCCGTGGATGATCCCTGCTGCGCGTTGCTCGACCCCCCAGTCGTGGTCCGCGATGACGGCGACCAGCTCCGCGACGCGTCGGGTCAGCGCGTCCAGATCGACATCTCCCATTGTGAAGCTGTCGCTTTCGACGGCGGCCAGCAGGTCGATGTCGCCGATCAAGCGCGTCATGCGATCGAGTTCGGCGATGCCGAGCGCACGCGTCGCCGCGACGTCGGAGGGGTCGGCGGCATCCATGAGCTCCAGGTGTCCGCGCACGATCGTGATCGGCGTCTTCAACTCGTGTCGCACGTCGTCCAGGAGCCGGCGCTGGGCGTCGAAGAGAGCATCGGGGCTCTCGAGGCCGTCAGGCAGCTCTGGCGTCTGGCGTCTCTCGTCCAGGAGCAGCCAGCCCACCAGTGCCGTCACCGCGAGTGTCAGAGCCGCTGCAGCGGCGAAGACGACGACCGAGACCCAGGTGGTCGGCGCGCCGGTCGCGGCGTGGACCGAGAGCAGCGCGACCGCCGTCAGTCCGAATCCCGCCGCGACCACGGCCAGGACGACGCCGAGCCCGCGTGCGCGCCTTGCCGCACGGGGAGGGCGGACGGCGCGATTCACCCTCTGATTATGAACCCGACAGGGGGAGCAGGCGATCAGCCGGGGTGCGTCATCGACAGAAGGTCGAGCTTCGTGTCGAGTTGCTCCTCGGTCAGCTCTCCTCTTTCGACGTAGCCGAGGTCGATCACAGCCTCGCGCACCGTGATGCCCTTGGCGACGGCGTGCTTGGCGATCTTCGCCGCCGCTTCGTAGCCGATGAGCTTGTTGAGCGGGGTCACGATCGACGGCGACATCCCGGCGAAGGCGGCGGCGCGCTCGAGGTTCGCTTCCAGACCGTCGACCGTCTTGTCGGCCAGCACGCGCATCGCGTTCGACAGCAGGCGGATCGACTCCAGCAGGGCCGTGCCCATGACCGGGATCGCGACGTTCAGCTCGAACGAGCCGGATGCGCCCGCCCAGGCCACCGTCGCGTCGTTGCCGATCACGCGCGCGCACACCATGAGGGTCGCCTCGGGGACGACCGGGTTCACCTTGCCGGGCATGATCGAGGACCCGGGCTGCAGGTCGGGGATGTGCAACTCGCCGAGGCCGGTGTTGGGGCCCGATCCCATCCATCGCAGGTCGTTATTGATCTTCGTCAGCGAGACCGCGATCGTGCGCAGGGCGCCGGATGCCTCGACCAGGCCGTCGCGGTTGGCCTGCGCCTCGAAGTGGTCGTGCGCTTCGGTGATGGGAAGTTCGGTCTCTTCGGCCAGGAGCGCGATGACCTTCTGCGGGAAGCCGAGTGGTGTGTTGATGCCGGTGCCGACGGCCGTGCCGCCCAACGGCACCTCGCCCACGCGGGGAAGCACGGCACGCACCCGCTCGATGCCGAGGCGGATCTGGCGCGCATACCCCCCGAACTCCTGCCCGAGGGTCACGGGAGTCGCATCCATGAGGTGCGTGCGGCCCGACTTCACGGCGTCCTTCCACAGGAGCGCCTTCGCCTCCAGGGCGACAGCGAGGTGGTCGAGGGCGGGGATGAGGTCGTCGATGAGCGCCTGTGTGACGGCGATGTGGACGGAGGTCGGGAAGACGTCGTTGGACGACTGCGATGCATTGACGTGATCGTTCGGATGCACCGGCGCGCCGAGCTTCTGCGTCGCGAGTGAGGCGAGTACCTCGTTCATGTTCATGTTCGACGAGGTGCCCGATCCCGTCTGGTATGTGTCCACGGGGAAGTGGGCGTCGTATCGACCGGTGATGACGTCGTCGGCGGCAGCCGCGATCGCATCGGCGATCGCGCCATCAAGGGTTCCAAGTTCCTTGTTGGCCAGCGCCGCGGCCTTCTTGATGCGCGCAAGCGCGGCGATCTGCGTCGACTCCAGCCCGGTGCCCGAGATCGGGAAGTTCTCCACGGCGCGCTGGGTCTGTGCGGCGTAGAGAGCGTCCTTCGGCACGCGCACCTCGCCCATCGTGTCGTGTTCGATGCGGTACTCGGTGGTCTCGGTCATTGCGGTCACGTCCTCGTTTCCTGTGCGTCTTCGGTTGTGGTGTCGGCCGGGCGCCCGGCTCAGGCCGTCTGGAGGCCTACGGCGACGTGCGGCACCGCCGTGCCCTCGCTCAGCCGGTAGTTCGCGCCCACGATGCCCAGTCGGCCCTCGGCGACGGCGTCGGCGATGAGCCGCGACGAGGAGAGCAGGTCGTCGACCGTGTTCTTGAGGTGCTCCCGTCCGACGTCTTCGGCGTCCAGCTCCCGCGGGTCGACCTCGCCGCCGGCATCGCGGAGCACGGTGCGTGCCGCCGGCACGATGCGCGCGATCAGGCGCCAGATGTGCGGGGGGAGTTCGGGGGAGCCGAGTGCGGTGGAGTCGATCGCGGCGCGCACGGCACCGCACGCGTCGTGTGCGAGCACGATGATGAGCGAGACATCCAGCGCCGCGACGGCATACTCCAGGCTGGCCACCGCGGAGTCCGAGGCGACCTGGCCGGCGTTACGGACGACGAACAGGTCGCCGAGGCCCTGATCGAAGATGATCTCCGCCGCCAGGCGTGAATCCGCACAGCCGAACAGCGCGGCCCGCGGGGTCTGGGCGGCAGCGAGCTCGTTGCGCCGCTCGACGTCCTGTCGCGGATGGCGCGGCTCACCTGCGACGAAACGGGCGTTGCCCTCGAGCATCTCCTCCCAGACGAGCGAAGGGGTGGGGCGGACGGTTGCGTTCATCTCTTCTCCTCGCGCATGGTCAGAATCTGATCGGTGACGCCCGACGCCGCGACGGCGGCCGTTGCGGCGTCGGTCGCCCCGTAGATCAGCACCGTGTCGGAGCCGGCACTCGTCGAGATGGCGTACGAGACCGTGTCGGTGCGGGCGGCGGCAGGGATCGTGTACTCGTCCCAGGCGATCCCGTCGATGGTGACGCTGCCGGAGGGCGCGAACCCGCCCAGCACCTTCGTCGCCCATCCGGCGTCGGCGTCGACGCCCTGTGCCACGCGCACGTAGCCGCTCGGCGGTGCATACACGACGCGCCACATCGAGCCCTCCAGTCGCGCCGAGTTGGCGCGCCAGTTCTCGGGGACGACAGGAACCAGGAGGGGATGGCCGATGGATGCCGACGCGCTCTGCGCGGCTGCGGCCACGTCCGCTTCCTCGGGGTCGGGAAGCGAACCGCGGGGCACGCCGAAGTAGACCACGGCGACGACGGCCATCGTGACGAGGAGGGCAGCCACCAGGTTGCGGAAGGTCTTGCTCTGGCGGTAGGCCCGCGACGCGGCCGCCTTGCGGTCGGCGGTCTCGGCGGGTGTCTCGGGACGGCCGAGTTCCGCGACGATGCGAGGAGCCGATGCCATCACGAGTCCGCGTCCGCGGGACGGGCGGCATCGAGAAGCCGCTTCGCGCCGAGCAGCCACTCCTCGCACCGCGCAGCGAGAGCCTCGCCCCGGGTCCAGAGGGCGAGCGACTGCTCGAGGGTCGGGGCACCCTGCTCGAGTTCGGCCACGACGCGGACGAGTTCGTCCCGGGCCTGCTCGAACGACAGATCGGCGACGTCGGTGGCCGTGTCGCTGGTCATGGCGTCCATTCTAGGGCGCCCCGCCGACGTCTTCTGCGAGTGGGCCCTCCGATCGGGCGGTGAACGAGCCGTCGGCGACGGTGACCGTCACCGCGGTGCCGGCCGGTACCTGACGAGCGTCGCGGACGATGACGCCGGCCTCCAGATGCGCGATGGCGTAGCCACGTTCGAGCGTCGCACCGGGGGAGAGGGCGCGCAGGGACGCGCGCAGCTGCGCCGTCGTGCGTTCCGCGGCATCCATCCGTCGGTGCACGATGTCGCGGCCGCGCGAGACGAGGGTCCAGAGCTCGTGGGTGCGGGGCGTGAGCAGCGACTCGGGCGTCCGCAGCACGGGACGCGAGCGCAGCTGTTCGAGCTGGGCGATATCGTGCCCGACCCGCTGCGTCAGACGGGTGCGCGCGCGCGAGCGCAGCTGGTTGACGAGCGCGCGCTGCTCCGCGACGTCGGGGACGACGCGCTTGGCGGCATCCGTCGGTGTCGACGCCCGTACGTCCGCGACGTCGTCGAGCAGCGGATGGTCGTTCTCGTGGCCGATCGCGGAGACGACCGGCGTGGATGCCGCGGCCACCGCACGCACCAGGCGTTCATCGCTGAAGCCGAGCAGGGTCTGCGGATCGCCGCCGCCGCGGGCGATGATGATCACGTCGACCTCCGGGTCGGCGTCGAGCGCCGTGAGCGCCGCGATCGTTTCGGGAACGCAGCGCTCGCCCTGGACGGCGGCATGGATCGTGCGGAAGCGGACGCCCGGCCAGCGCAGTTCGGCGTTGCGGTGAACATCCTTCTCGGCGTCGCTGCGCTCACCGGTGATGAGGCCGACGAGCTGCGGGAGGAAGGGGAGGCGCTTCTTGCGGGCGGGGTCGAACAGCCCCTCCGCCCGGAGCTGCCCGCGGAGCTTCTCGAGCCGCTCGAGCTGATCGCCGAGGCCCGTGTGGCGCATCGCGGAGACGGTGAAGGTGAAGTCCCCGGTCTTCACGAAGAAGTCGCTCTTCACGCACGCCACCACGAGGTCGCCGACCTTGAGGTCGTCGGGCAGGCGCTGCAGGGTGGATGACCACAGACGGAACGAGAGCATCGCGTCGCCGTTCGCGTCCTTCAAACGCCCGAAGACGTGTCCGCCGCGAAGGTTCCATGCGGTGATCTCACCCTCGACCCAGACGGATCCCCACGTCGAGACGAACCCGCGGATGGTCTCGTTCAGACGCGAGACCGACGTCGGTGCGTCCGCGCGCGACTCTCGCGGTGCGACAGCATCGGGGGGAGGGACGTGCCCGGGAGCGGACGCGAACGATGCCATCGATGCCTTTCCGCCGCGCGCATGCGGCCCTCACTCAGCCCGCTCTCCCTAGAATCAAGGGGTGAGCAGCACAGCCATCCGTCTTCCGACGCCCCATGTTCCAGGCCCGCTCGGACGGCTTCAGGATAACCCGGTCCCCGGACACAAGCGGGTGCTCCTCGCCTCGCCGCGAGGGTACTGCGCCGGCGTCGACCGCGCAGTGATCGCGGTCGAGAAGGCGCTGGAGCGCTACGGCGCGCCCGTCTACGTGCGCAAGCAGATCGTGCACAACATCCACGTCGTCACCGAGCTCGAGGCGAAGGGGGCCGTCTTCGTCGAGGAGGTCGACGAGGTGCCCGAAGGCGCCCACGTCGTCTTCAGCGCGCACGGCGTCTCGCCCGCTGTCGTGAACACGGCATCCGATCGGGGCCTTCAGGCCATCGACGCCACCTGTCCCCTCGTGACGAAGGTGCACCGCGAGGCGGTGCGCTTCGCCCGCGACGACTTCGAGATCCTGCTCATCGGCCACGACGGCCATGAAGAGGTCGAGGGAACGGCAGGAGAGGCCCCCGACCACGTCACCGTCGTCAACTCGCCCGAGGAAGCCGATCGGGTCGTCGTGAAAGATCCGGCGAAGGTCGTCTGGCTGTCGCAGACGACGCTCTCGGTCGACGAGACCATGGAGACGGTTCGCCGTCTGCGCGAGCGTTTTCCCGAGCTTCAGGATCCGCCGTCGGACGACATCTGCTACGCCACGCAGAACCGCCAGGTCGCCATCAAGAAGGTCGCCAAGGATGCCGACCTCGTCATCGTCGTCGGTTCGGCGAACTCCTCCAACTCGGTCCGACTCGTCGAGGTGGCGCTGGAGTACGGGGCGAAGGCGGCCTACCGCGTCGACTACGCCCACGAGATCCAGCAGGACTGGCTCGACGGCGTCGAGACGGTGGGCGTCACCAGCGGCGCCTCGGTGCCCGAGGTGCTCGTGCAAGAGGTGCTGGCCGACCTCGCGGGCGCCGGCTATGCCGACGTCGAGCAGGTGCGGACGGCGGAGGAGGATCTGATGTTCTCGCTTCCCAAGGAGCTCCGCCAGGATGCGAGTGGACGTCGGGACGACCGTGCACTGGGCGGGCGGTCGCGCGGATGACCGACCCGACCGGATCGTCGACGCACGCGCAGACGCCGCGCCCGCGTCCGCAGTACGGCGAGTATGCGAGCCCGGAGGAGCAGCGGGCGCGCATCCAGCAGCCCGAGACGGCTTCCGTCTCGCCGCATCCGGCGCTGCCGCACACGGTGCCGAGCCGCGCGCACCCGCCCACCGCGCCCGCCACGACGGCTGCCGCGCGCCCGACGCGCGCCGCGGACCGCATCATCACGTTCGCCCTTCTCGTGTACGGTCTCGTGACCGTCGTCAGCGCGGTGCCGCAGCTGTGGGACTTCTCCGGGTTCGCACAGACCTGGATGCAGGTGGCCGGCATCGACGCGACCTTCACCAACACGGCGCAGGGCGAGCTGTGGGGTCGTATCGGCGCCTTCGTCTTCATCGGCGGGTGGATGCTCACCGCGTTGCTGTCGTGGGTGTCGCTGCGTGCGCGTCGCCTGTCATGGTGGATTCCCCTCGCCGGGGCGATCGTGACCTTCATCCTCGCCACGGTGTGCCTGACGGTGCCGCTGCTCGGCGACCCTGCAATCGTCACCCACTTCGCCCGATGAGCGACACGGGGCGCCTTCTCGCCGTCTGCGTCGTACGGGCGCTGCGCCCTGACGCCGGATCACTCGGTGTGACAGCGATCGATAAGGCCGCGGTCGACGGGGCGGTGCGCCTCGGACGCTACGGCGCGTATGCCGATGTGCAGGCGAATCGGAAGCACCATGGTGGCCTGGACAAGGCTCTGTATGCGTACGCGCAGGAGGACGCCGAGTTCTGGGAGACGCAGCTGCGGGCGCCTCTCCCGCCCGGATGGTTCGGCGAGAACCTCCGTGTCGAGGGGCTCGACGTCAATCGTGCCCGTATCGGCGAGCAGTGGCGGATCGGGGAGACGGCCGTCGTCGAGGTGACGATGCCGCGGACACCGTGCCAGACCTTCGCCCGCTGGGTGCGCACCGTCGACCGGTCGGCGGAACGCGGCTGGGTGCGGCGGTTCTCGGCAGAACGGCGGCTCGGTCCCTACCTGCGCGTCGTGCGTACGGGCTCCGTCCGCGCGGGCGATCCCATCCGGGTGATCCACGTGCCCGACGGTGCTCCGGGACTGCTCGACGCGTACGTCGACCCTGCCTGATCGCAGCGACCGCACCCGCCTTCAGCGCGGCGCGGCACCGCACATCGCGGCGCCGGATACCGACGAGAAACGCCCCCGGAGACGTGAGCTCCGGGGGCGTTTCTCGATGCGGATCAGAGGCTGATGGAGTGACCAGCCGAACCGAGCTGCTGTGTCGCCTCGACGACGCGAGCGGCCATGGCCGTCTCGGCCACCTTGCCCCAGGCACGCGGGTCGTAGGCCTCCTTGTTGCCCACCTCGCCGTCGACCTTCA
>NZ_MKRU01000114.1:0-12869 GCF_001897985.1 Microbacterium sp. 69-7
GGCCGTCAGCCGACGAGGAGCCAGATGTCGGTAACGGTGGCCGGGCCCACGGCGGCGCCTGCCATGTACGCAATCGAGATCTTCGTGAACCAGAAGTCGAGGACGGTGCCCTCGATCGTGCCCTCTGCCGTGCCTTCGGCGGACAGGGTGACCCGCGCTCGCTCAACGTCGCCGAACTTCACCGTCACCGTGCTGCCGGGTGCGCCGTTGATCGTCGTCGTTAGCGCGCCGAACAGGTCGTCGTCTGTCGAGATACTCGCCGGACCGAAGGCGGGTGAGCCCTCGGGAAGGACCGGTGTGGGTTCCGGAGTCGGTGTCGGTTCCGGGGTTGGTGTCGGCGTCGGCGTGGGTGTCGGTGTCGGAGTGGGCGTCGGCGTCGGAGTCGGAGTCGGTGACGGGGTGGGCGTCGGCGTCGGAACGGGCGTCGGCTGCGGCGCCGGCATCGGCGGCAGGACCGGAAGGCGCGTCGGCGCGGGCTGCGGCTTCGCATCAGGCGTCGCCGTCGCCGACGGCAGGGGTACCGCGGTCGGGGCCGCAGAGGGCACCGTGCTCGGCGAGGGCGTGCTCGCGGGAGGCGCGGCGACCGCATCGCCCCCGCCGTTCGCGGAGCCGCCCCCCTCGGCACCCGACCCGTCCGTCGGCGCGGACGCGCTGCTGGCGATCACCTGAGGCACGACGATCACTGCCGCCACCGCCGCCCCTGCCACCAGTGCGACGGCCGCGACCAGACCGACGACGGCCCCCGCGCCGGCGAGCGCGCCGCCGCCCGCGGCGGATCCGGCAGCCCCGGCCGCGCCGCCGGCTCCCGCGGAACCGCCGCCCGCCGAGCCTCCGGCTCCCGCGGAACTGCCCGCGCCGGCCCCGCCGGCACCGCTTGCCGACCCGACCACCGGTGCGGAGCCTGCCCCGACCGTCACCGCGCCTGGCATGGTCCCCGACGCGCCCGCCGCCAGCGCGATCAAGGGAGCCGCGCCGCCCTGGAGGGTGGCGAGGTAGGCCGTGGCAGCGCCCGCACCGATCGTCAACGGCAGCAGCACCAGGGCAAGACGGTGCGAGACCTCGGTGGCCTCGGCGGCCACGATCGTGCATCGCGCACAATCGGCGAGGTGCGCCTCGAGCTTCTTGTGGTCGCGGGTCCCCAGGTTGTCACGGGCGTAGGCGCCGAGCCGTTCGATGGTCCACTGACAGTCCGACCCGTCGGCCACCGTCTGCAGGTGCGCCTGGATCCACGCTTCACGCAGGCCTTCGCGCGCACGGAAGGCCAGCTGGGCCACCGCGGTCGACTTCATCCCCAGCAGGGGAGCGATCTCCGCCGGCTTCATCTGCTCGATCTCGGTGTACCAGAGCACCTCCTGCCACCGGGTCGGCAGGCTCCGGAACGCACGGTGCGTGAGGCTCCGATCGAGCGCCTCGTCGGTCGCGTGCGCGTCGGCATCCGGATCGGCAAGCGCCTCGAGCTCGTCGATGGCCGTCTCACGACGGGCGCGGCCCCACCCGGCGGCCGTATTGCGGATACTCGTGAACAGGTACGCGCGGAAAGAGCCGGTCGGGCCCCCGCCCTTCGCGATCGCCTGGTAGATGCGCGCGTACGCCTCCTGGACGAGGTCTTCGGCATCGAAGGTCGAGGTGATCGACGAGGCGACGGTCAGCCCCGACCGGTAGTGGCGGCGCCACAGCTCGGCGAACGCCTGACGGTCTCCGGCGCGCGTGCGCAGCACGAGGTCGGCATCGGGGCGCGGCTGATCGGGCGTGTCCATGACGAGAGAGTCCTGTCCGAGTGGGCGTCGTTCGTTGTCATCCAAGAGACGGCCACGGCGGCGGATTATGACGCGGGTCGCGCCATCGGTTCCTATTTTCACAGGTCCGGCGGGGGAGCGGCCGGTGGCGGGGGAACGATCTGAGCGCCGTCGGAAAAGATCGAGAAAAATCCACAACCCGCGTCATGGATCGTGCGGTGCGCGCTCTCTTGGGGTGAAGGGCTTCCCGTCGCGTGCTCTCCAGGGGGATTCGGGAGCAGCGCCGACGGGAACGGCCAGGGGAACGGAGCGATCCGTGGCCAGGACCGGAAGCGCGGAATCTCGGGGGAGGATCTGCGCGGTACCGGTGGACGGGGTAGAGCGGGGCGGACGGCGCGGGGGCGCCCTCCGCCCCGCTTCTGTCATCCGGTCCTGGTCGCCGTCGGGCGCGGGTGCCGTCAGATGCGGATGCCGTCGACCCACACCGTCCGCACCCGGAGGTGCTCGTCGAGCAGCACGACGTCAGCGACGCGATCGCTCTCGAGAGAGCCGTAGCGATCCTCGAGGCCGACGGCCCGCGCCGGAACGCGGGTCAGCGCGTCGACGGCGCTGGTCAGCGCGATGCCGTGGCCGACGGCGAGCCGCAGGGCAGCGTCCTGGGTGAGCGTCGAACCGGCGATGGCGCCGCCGTCATCGAGCCGCGCCGTGCCGCCGGTGACCGTCACGGCGAGCCCGCCGAGCTCGTAGTGCCCGTCGGCGGCGCCGGCGGCCGCCATCGCGTCGGTGATGAGCGCGACCCGACCCGGCGCCTGCGTGAACGCCAGCGCGACGACGTCCGGATGCACGTGCACCCCGTCGGCGATGATCTCCAGCGTCACCCGCTCGTCGCGCAGCGCGGCCACCACCGGCCCGGGTTCGCGGTGGTGGATGCCGGGCATGGCGTTGAACGCGTGCGTGAGGATCGTCGCGCCGGCGTCGAAGGCGGCGAAGGCGTCGTCCTCGGTGGCGTTCGTGTGGCCGACCGCCACCGCGACACCCGCGGCGCCGAACTGCGACACCGCCGCCAGCGCGCCCGGCAGCTCGGGCGCGAGGGTGACCTGCCGCACGGTGCCGCGCCCGGCGTCGAGCAGCCGTCCCACGGCCGCGGCATCGGGCGGGCGCAGCAGGCTGAGGGTGTGGGCGCCTTTGTGGCCGGGATCGAGGAACGGCCCTTCGAGGTGGGAGCCGAGGATCGTCGCGTCGCGCTCGACGAGATCGGCGATGACGGCGACGCGCGCGGCGAGATCATCGAGCGATGCCGTGACGAGCGACAGCACCGCGCGGGTCGTTCCGTGCGCACGGTGCACGGCCCGCGCCGTGGCGATGGCCTCGGCGCCGTCATCGAACGAGGCGCCCCCGCCGCCGTGGCCGTGGATGTCGATGAACCCGGGAGCGAGCACCCCTCCCGCGGCGTCGATCACCTGGGCCGCCCCCAGGGTGCGCCACGTCGTGCCCGTGCCGCGGCCGTCGATGACCCCGTCGGTGAAGGCGATCCAGGCGTCGGGGGTGAGTGTTCCGGCGGTGACCAGTTGCGCCGAGTGGATGACGGTGGTCATGTGTTGTCCCCTTGCACGGTGATCGGCTCCGCGGGTGTCCAATCGATCTCGGACAGCGCGGTGAAGCGGATGCCGAGTGCCGACCACAGCGGCCCGAGCCCGCCCACGCGCGTCCGGAAGGACTCCCATGTTCGCAGAGGGAGGGTTCCCAGCGCCGGGGACCACGCCGCTTCGGCGGCGGCGGCGACGCGCGGGAAGGCGAGGGCGTCGATGTCGGCGGACGTGCGGGCGGTCTCGCTCCACAGCGGCGCCTCCACGCCGAGAATCTGCGCCTGATCGATGCCGTCGATGACGGCAGTCGGCTCCCACTCGTAGGAGCGGCGGGCATTGGTCACTCCACGCGCCCACGTCAGCCCGAGTGGCGAGTCGGGGTCGAACTTCATATCGAGGTAGATCGCGTCGGCGGGTGAGAGGATGACGCGCCCGCCGCGGCGGACGAAGCCCCTGGTCTTCTCGTCCATGCCGTCGGTCGGCGACACGAAACCCCAGTACTGCCCGATGGTTCCCTCCGCGAGGCCGCCGCAGACGCCGGCCTCGTGCCAGGCGATGGCGGTCTTGCCGGTCTCGGCCACCAGCCGCGAGACGCGTGCGATGTAGCGGTCGTAATCCTCGGCATCCGTCCCCAGCGCCTCGTCGCCGCCGATGTGCAGGTACGGACCGGGAGTGAGAGCCGCCAGCTCGGTGAGGACGTCGGCGAGGAAGGCGTACGTCGCCTCGTCGCGGATCCGCAGCGACGAGAAGCCCACGCCGATGCCTTCGTAGGCGACGCCGCCGAGCGGGAGGGCGCTGCCGTCCTCTTCCGACTGCCGCCGCAGCTGCGCGCTCACCACCGGCGGTGCGCACAGCTCGGGGTAGGCGAGGGAGATGGCGTGGGTGTGACTGGGACCGTCGATCTCGGGCACGACGATCATGTGGTGGCGGCCGGCGTACGCGACGATGGCGCGGTAGTCGTCGTGGGTGTAGAAGCCGCCGCCGTCCGCGCCGACCGAGCTCGACGCGGACTTCTCCGTGAGCCGGGGGCGGGAGTGCATCTGGATGCGCCATCCCTGGTCGTCGGTCAGGTGCAGGTGCAGGGCGTTGAACTTCAAGCCGGCGGCGCGGTCGACGTAGCCGCACACCGTCGCGACATCGAGGAAGTGACGGGCGACGTCGAGCATGACGCCGCGATACGCGAAGCGGGGGGCGTCCTCGATCTCCATCGCCGGAACGCCCCAGCCCGAGGCGTCCGCCGTGGTCGCCTGCGCGAGCGTCTGCACGCCGTAGAAGAGGCCCGCCGCATCGGCGCCGGCCACGTGCACGGCGCCGGCGTCGCTGCGCAGCCGGTACGACTCGGCGGGCCCGTCGTGCTCGAGGCTCAATCGGAGGTGTGGCTCCTGGCCGTTCGCGGGCGTCGGAGCGGCGAGGCGGATGCCGGTGCGCGCCGCGATCAGCCGGCGGAGCTCCGCGGCGGCGTCGGCGACTCCCGCGGCATCCGTCGTCATCACGAGTGCGACGTCGCTCGCGAGGAGGAAGGGGCTGCCCTCGTCGAGGGTCAGCCGCGCGGGTGCGGGGACGAGGCAGGGCTGCGACACGGTGTCTCCATTCTGCGTGGCGGCCGGGGATCGGGGCCAGCGGCAGCGGCCCGAGCCTGCGGAGGTGATGTAAGGAGTCCTAACAAATCCGATAACGCCAGCCTAGCCGTGTGCCGGCGGCGTCGCATCCGATATGCTCGCACTGTCGCGACTGGCGTTGAGGTGGGTCACCATCGGGGAGCGGCGAACACGGCAATCGACCGCACGCCTGGGCCGGCCTTCGTTTGATACACCGGCGTGCGCCCGGCGCACACCGGCATCCACCCGACGAATGGCAGGAGACCGTCATGACCGATCCGTACTTCAACGCCCCGCTCGCCGAGGTCGACCCCGAGATCGCGCAGGTGCTCGAGCGCGAGCTCGAGCGTCAGCGCGGCTACCTCGAGATGATCGCCTCGGAGAACTTCGTTCCCGTCTCGGTGCTGCAGTCGCAGGGCTCCGTGCTGACGAACAAGTATGCCGAGGGCTACCCCGGCCGCCGCTACTACGGCGGCTGCGAAGAGGTGGACGTCGCCGAGGAGCTCGCCATCCAGCGCGCCAAGGCGCTGTTCGGCGCCGAGTTCGCGAACGTCCAGCCACACTCGGGAGCCTCCGCCAACGCCGCGGTGCTCCACGCCATCGCTCGCCCCGGCGACACCCTGCTGGGTCTCTCGCTCGATCACGGCGGGCACCTCACGCACGGCATGAAGATCAACTTCTCCGGCCGGCTCTACAACATCGTCGCCTATGGCGTCGACCCCGAGACCTCGACGATCGACATGGACGAGGTCGAGCGCCTCGCCGTCGAGCACCAGCCGAAGGTCATCATCGCCGGCTGGTCGGCTTACCCGCGTCAGCTCGACTTCGCGCGCTTCCGCGCCATCGCCGACAAGGTGGGCGCGCTGCTGTGGGTCGACATGGCGCACTTCGCCGGCCTCGTCGCGGCGGGCCTGCACCCCTCCCCGGTGCCGCACGCGCACGTCGTGAGCTCCACGGTGCACAAGACGATCGGCGGCCCGCGCTCGGGCTTCATCCTGACCAACGACGCCGACCTCGCGAAGAAGCTCAACTCGGCCGTCTTCCCGGGCCAGCAGGGCGGTCCGCTCATGCACGTGATCGCCGCGAAGGCGACCGCGTTCAAGCTCGCCGCGACCCCGGAGTTCACGGAGCGCCAGGAGCGCGTCGTGCGCGGTGCGGCGATCCTCGCCGAGCGCCTCTCGCAGCAGGACGTGAAGGATGCCGGGATCTCCGTCCGCTCCGGCGGTACCGACGTGCACCTCGTGCTCGTCGACCTCCGCGACGCCGCGATCGACGGCAAGCAGGCCGAAGACCTGCTGCACGAGATCCACATCACCGTCAATCGCAACGCGGTGCCCAACGACCCGCGTCCGCCCATGGTGACCTCGGGCCTGCGCATCGGCACCCCGGCGCTCGCGACCCGCGGCTTCGGCGACGCGGAGTTCACCGAGGTCGCCGACATCATCGCGCTGGCGCTGCTGCCGGACGCCGACGTCGAGTCGCTGCGCACGCGCGTGGCCGCCCTGACCGCCGCCTTCCCGCTGTACCCCGGCCTCACGCAGTAACCCGCCCGCGGCATTCCCCGCCCGCGCGGGTGCGCCGCGGCATCCACGGTCCGCGAGACACCGCCTGCGCACCGAGACACGCGCCGTTGACGCGTGTCTCGGTGCGGGAACCGTGTCTCGCGGGGAGAACACGGAGGAGACAACGCATGACTGCACACAAGCTCGACGGCCGCGCGACGGCCGCGGCCATCAAGGCGGAGCTCGCCGAACGCGTCGCGAAGCTGAAGGCCGCGGGGGTCACCCCCGGCATCGCGACCGTGCAGGTGGGTGCCGACCCGGCATCCCAGCTGTACGTCGGGATGAAGCATCGCGAGTCCGAGGCGATCGGCATGAACTCGATCCAGGTCGAGCTGCCGGCCGACGCCACACAGGCCGACGTCGAAGCCGCGATCGATCGCCTCAACGCCGACCCGACCTGCCACGGCTACATCGTGCAGCTCCCGCTGCCGCGGCACATCGACACCGATCGCATCCTCGAGCGGATCGACCCCGCGAAGGATGCCGACGGCCTGCACCCGACCAACCTCGGCAAGCTCGTGCTGAACGTCAACGACGAGATCACCTCGCCGCTGCCGTGCACGCCGCGCGCCGTGATCGAGCTGCTGGAGCGCAACGGCTTCGCCCTCGCCGGCACGCACGTCGTGGTCGTCGGCCGCGGGGTCACCATCGGCCGCTCGATCGGTCTGCTGCTGACCCGTCGCGCGGTCAACGCGACGGTCACCCTCACCCACACCGGCACGCGCGACCTGCCATCGTACCTGCGCCAGGCCGACGTGATCGTCGGCGCCGCGGGCGTCAAGCACCTCGTGCGCCCGGAGGACGTGAAGCCCGGCGCCGCCGTGCTCGACGTCGGCGTGACCCGCGAGAGCGACCCCGAGACCGGCAAGGCGAAGGTCTACGGCGACATCGCCCCGGGCGTCGAGGACGTCGCGGGCTGGCTGTCGCCGAACCCCGGCGGCGTCGGGCCGATGACCGTCGCCCTGCTCATGACCAACGTCGTCGAGGCGGCCGAGCGCAGCATTCGGGCCTGATCGCCGGCGGCGCGCGGATGCCGCGGCATCCGTCCCCGCACAGCGGGAGCGTCAGCCGCGCGATCCGCGCAGGTGCTCCTGGACGAGCGCGTCGTGCTCTTCGTCGGTGAGGGCGTCGTAGCCCGCGGCCTCGACGCGGTCGCGGCGTCCCCACCGCACCAGCAGGATGATCAGGATCGGCACGTCGGCGACTTCGGCGATGAACCAGAGCAGATCGCCGGCGAGGTGCTGATCGTGCAGCGGATTCGGCCACCACGCCGCACCCGCGGCGGCTGCCACGCCGTCGACGACCGTGTCGTTCAGGCGCAGCAGGATGCCGGGGATCGAGTCGATGACGAGTTCCACGAAGGCCAGCAGGAACTCGACCGCGAGGAACGTGCTGGTGTGGATGCCGGTGAGTGCCATCAGGGGCACCACGAGCAGCAGCCCGACCACGAGCGAGACGAGCCCGAGCGCCTCGCTGATCACGGGCGAGGTGCGGAGAACTCCCGCGAGCGGCGTGAGGAACACGCAGAAGATCGCCGCCACGAAGATCGCGGCGAACATCGCGTTGCCGAGAACCCGGAACACGCGACCGTCGAGCACGGCGTCCAGGCGCTGGCGACCGGCATCCGACAGGCCCGCGCGGAGCAGGTCGAGGGGGCGTCCGAGGCAGATGAACCCCGGAACGGCCATCAGCAGCAGCGCGATGCGGGCGACGAACGCCCAGCGGAGCTCGGCCGACCACGTGCCGAGGAAGCCGAGTTCCACCACGGCGTACGAGCCGAGCCCGAGGGCGAAGAAGAGCACCGTGCGGTGGGGCGGCCAGGAGGTGCCGCGTCGCCGTGCGCGTCGCACCCCGAGGGCGTAGAGAAGCGCCGCGCCGGCCAGGACCGCGATCGTGACGGGGTCGGCGCGCCAGGTCGTGAGCAGGGCATCGATGGGAGGCGTGGGCCCAGCTTACGGCGGGCGGCTATGCGTGCGCGGTGAATCAGCATCGCCACCAGCAGGATTGTGTAACAATGTTCCGGTGAGTCGGTCCCTGTCCGTCGTCGCCGTCCTCGTCGCGGCGCTGTGCTTCGCCACGACGGGAACGTCGCGGGCGCTCGCCGGCGTGGATGCCGACGCCCTCTCGATCGGCGCGGCGCGCGTGCTCATCGGCGGCGCGCTGTTGGGCGTGATCGCGCTCGTTTCGCGGGCGCGGCGCACAGCGTCGCCGGCGGCGGTCGACAGCCTCCCGGTCCGACGGGGGGTCCCTGCGCTCGTCATCGTGTTCGTCGGAGCCGCCGGGGTGCTGGCGTACCAGCCGACGTTCTTCTCGGGAACCGGGCTCAACGGCGTCGCCGTCGGCACGGTCGTGGCGCTCGGTTCGGCGCCCATCGTCACCGGCGTGCTCGACAGCGTGCTGCGCCGCCGCCGCCCGAGCCTTCGCTGGAGTGTCGCGACAGCCGTCGCGATCGTCGGTATGGTGCTGGTGTCGGGCGTGTTCGGCGACGGTTCCGCCGCACCGACCAGCCTCCTCGGCGTCGCCGCCTCCGTGGGCGCCGGCGCGTCGTACGCGCTCTACGCGATCGCGAGCAAGATGCTGCTCGAGCGCGGCTGGACGGCGCCGGCGGCGATGGGCGCCGTGTTCGGGACCGCCGCGGTGCTGAGCGTTCCCGTGCTCGTGTCGACCTCGACCGCGTGGCTGGGCACCGCGAACGGCCTCGCGCTCGCCCTCTGGCTCGGCGTCGTCACCGTCACGATCGCCTATCTCCTGTTCGGTGCGGGCCTGCGCGGCCTGAGCCCGGCGACCGTGTCGACCCTCACGCTCGCCGAGCCGCTCGCCGCGACGGTGCTCGGCCTCGTTGTGCTGCACGAGCAGCTCTCCGCCGTCTCGGTGGCAGGGCTCATCGTCATCGCTGCCGGGCTCGTCCTGGTCGCCGCCCCCGCCCGTCCCCGGAGCGCCGGTGTCTCCGCGCCGGCGTGAGGGCGCGCCGCGGCCGACGGTCGACGTGCGCGTGGCCGATGCGCTGCGCGGCGAGATCCTCAGCGGCGCGCTGGCGCCGGGCGCGCCGCTGCGCGAAGAGGAGATCGCCCGCGCGCACGACGTGTCGCGGCATACCGTGCGTGCGGCCCTGGCCGCGCTCGGGGCGGAACGCCTCGTCCAGCTCGTCCCCTACGCCGGCGCCCGGGTCTCGGCGCTCGACGACGACGATCTGCGGGCGCTCCAGCAGCTGCGGGCCGCGCTGGAGACCGAGGCCGTACGCCTCATCGCCGAGGCGCAGGGCGTCGCGTGGTCGGCCGCGACGCGCGCGACGATCGAGGCGGCGATCAGCGACCTCGCGGATGCCGAGGCCCGCGCCGACTGGCCCGCGACGATCCGCGCGCATGCCGCGGTCCACCGCGCGATCGTCGATGCCGCCGACAGCCCTCGTCTCGCGGAGGCCCACGCCGGCCTCGAGTCGGAGGTGCTGCTCCTGCTGACGCACGTGCGTCCCCACTACGCGCCGGGTGCGCTCGCCGCCGAGCACCGCGCCTACCTCGACGCGCTGCCCCGCGACGGGGGAGCGGCCGTCCGCGCGCATCTCGACCACTCGACGCAGCTCATCCGCGCCGCGCGCTGACCGGCACGCGCGGACGTCATCCGCAGAAAGTAACGAACTCCGCATGATTTCGCGGCATCCGTGCGGAGTTCGCGCGATTCTGCGGAGTTCGTGCGCCGCGCGCTGACCCTCAGCCGGAGAAGCGCGAGAGGAACGCCTGCGTGCGCGGATGCTGCGGCGCGGCGAACACGGATGCCGCGGTGCCTTCCTCGACGATGACGCCTTCGTCGAGGAAGACGACCCGGTCGGCCACGTCACGGGCGAAGGCCATCTCGTGCGTCGCCATCAGGATCGTCGTGCCGTCCGCGGCGAGGGCGCGCACGAGTTCCAGCACCTCGCCGACGAGCTCGGGGTCCAGCGCTGAGGTGATCTCATCAAGCAGCAGCACTTCGGGATCGGTCGCGATGGCCCGCACGATCGCCGCGCGCTGCTGCTGGCCGCCGGAGAGGCGGTCGGGGTGGGCCGTCGCGAACTCCGCGAGGCCCACGCGTGCCAGCAGATCGTGGGCGCGCTCCTCGGCCCGTGCCCGCGGCATCCGGTGCACGACCCGCGAGGCGAGCGTGACGTTGTCGAGCACCGACAGGTGGGGGAACAGGTTGTAGCTCTGGAAGACGGCGCCCAGGCGTGCGCGCACGCGGTTGCCGTCGACGCGGGGGTCGGAGATGTCGAGCTCGCCCAGCCAGATGCGCCCGTCGTCGATGGGTTCCAGGAGCCCGAGGCAGCGCAGCAGCGTCGACTTTCCCGATCCGGACGAGCCGATCAGGGCCACCACCTCGTGGGCGGCCAACGAGACCGAGACGCCGCGCAGAACGTCGCGCTCGCCGAACGATTTCCAGAGGTCGTCGGCGCGCAGGACGGGGGCGCCGGATGCCGCGACGTGCCCGCTCACAGGATCGATCCCTGCTGCTCGCGCTCGCGCAGCCGCGCGGTGTACCAGTCGGTGACGCGGATCGTCGGGATGGCCAGCAGGATGAACAGGATGCCGGCGACGACATAGGGCGTGAAGTTGTAGCTCAACGACGCCGAGGAGCGGGCGGCGGCGATGGCGTCGATCGCGCCCAGGATCGAGATCAGTCCCACGTCCTTCTGCATCGAGATGAAGTCGTTCATCAGCGGCGGCGTCACCTTGCGGACGGCCTGTGGCAGCACGACCCGGCGGAGGGTCTGCACGTAGCCGAGGCCGAGGGCACGCGCCGCCAGTCGCTGCGAGGGATGCACCGCCTCGATGCCGGCGCGCAGCACCTCTGCCACGTATGACGAATACGTCAGCGTGACCGCCACGACGCCGAGCACCACGACCGGGATCCGCGTGTTCATGATCGTCGGCACGCCGAAGCCGATCAGGTAGAGCACGATGATGAACGGCAGACCGCGGAAGAGGTCGGTGTAGGCCGCCGCGAGCACGCGCAGTGGAAAGAACACCGGCCCGCGCACGGTGCGCAGCACCGCGATCAGGAGCGCGACGGCCGACACGGTGACGAGTGAGATGCCCAGCACCTGCAGATTGATGAGGAAGCCGTCCCAGATCTTCGGCAGCGACTGCAGGGCGATCTGCGGGTCGAAGAACGCCTGCTGCACGCTCGCCCACCCGGGCGTGTTGATGACGCTCGCCCAGACGATCGCCGCGAACACGAGGCTCGAGGCGATCGCGACGAGCACCGAGCGCCGCTGCCGCCCGCGGCGGAACGCACGCCGCTCGAGCTCGAGCGCGCTGGGGGAGTGAATGGTCACGGACCGACGTTACCCGAGCGGGTCACTTCAGCTGCGGCACGCCTTCGGTCAGCACCGACAGCCACTGCTTCTTCAGCTCGTCGAGGGTGCCGTTGTTGAGAAGGGTGTCGACCGCGGCGCTCACCTTCGCGGTCAGCGGCGAGTTCTTCGCGAGCAGCAGTCCCCACTGGTCGGGGATGCCGGCGGCGGGCAGTTCGCCGACCACGAACGAGTTGTCGATGTAGGGCGCGTTGACCGCGACGTACGCGGTGGGCGTGTCGAGCACGATCGCGTCGATCTGGCCGGTCTTGAGCGCGGCGACGGCGTCTTCGTTGGAGTTGTAGAGCGACGGCGCGGTGGTCGGGGCGATCGCCTTCTCCAAGGTGGCGGCGCTCGTCGAGCCGGTCATCGCGCCGATCGCGAGGGGCTTCAGCCCCGCGATGTCGGTGACGCCCTGGACTCTTCCGCCCTTGATCGCGACGACCGACTGGCTCGCCTCGTAGTAGGGCGTCGAGAAGTCGACGGCCTGCTTGCGCTCGTCGGTGATCGTGTACTGCTGGATGTTGATGTCGAAGTTCTTCGGTCCCGGCGCGATGGCCGACTCGAAGGAGGTGCGCACCCAGACGACGTCGTCCTTCGCGAACCCGAGCTGATCGGCCACGGCATAGGCGACCGCTGCTTCGAAGCCCTTTCCGGATGCCGGGTCGTCGCCGTACACGTAGGGCTCGGACGCCGTCTCACCCGTGGCGAAGGTGAGTTTTCCGGGGGTGATGTAGCCGGCATCCGTGTTCGCGGAGTCGGACGCGGCACCTCCCGGGCTCGAGGTCCCTCCGGCGCAGCCGGCGAGGGCGAGGGCGAGGGCGGCCGCGGTGGCGGCGAGGGCGGTGCGCAGGATGGGACGCGGCATGGAGACCTCCGGGTGGGATGAGCGGCGCGCCGAATGCTGTGTGCGGATGCCGCGACATCCATCTTCGCCGCTGGCGCGGTGCCGGGCGTCGCCGGGCGACGCTTTGTTACAGGGTCTTCATCCGTGCCGTCCGCGGCGGGGAGGGCGCTTCGCCCGTCGACGGGTGGTCGGCGCGGCGGGATGAGGCGGCATC
>NZ_MKRU01000114.1:12882-44727 GCF_001897985.1 Microbacterium sp. 69-7
GGGCGTGAAGCGTGTGATGCCCACGGTGCGCACGCCGCAGTAGCCGAGGGTCGCCCGGGAGAGCGATGCCTCGGCGGCGCCACGGTAGACGAGTCGGTTCCAGAACCGAGGGGAGTCCATCGTCATGACGATGCGTGCGGTGCGTCCGGCGAGCAGGCGGTCGGACAGGGCCGACCGTTCGCGATAGCGGAACGTTGCGTTGGAGAGGAAGACGCGGTCGATGAACGCCTTCAACGCTGCCGGCACGGTGCCCCACCACTGCGGGTGGAAGATCGCGATGTGATCGGCCCAGAACAGGTCGTCCAGGTAGCGGGCGACGTCGGGATCCAGCGGCAGGTCGTCGGTGCGCCCGCTGCGCGGCGCGCGCAGCTGGTCACGGCTGCGCGGATGGTCGGGAATGGGGTCGTGGGCGAGATCGATGAGGCGCACCTCGGCGCCGGCGGCGCGGGCGCTCACCGCGTAGCTCTCCGCCAGCGCATGGGTGAGGGTGTCCGCCAGCGGTGTGCCGACGATGACGAGCAGACGGCGATTCATGAGGTGCGACCTTTCGCGAGAACGATGTCGGTGAGTGCCGACAGGTGAGCGTTGAGCGCGGCCGGGCTGATGCCCGTGCCGGAGCGGAGCGGGTGCAGGCGAGGATCGGCGAGCATCTGAGCGAACTCGGCCTCGAGTTCACCCCCCGCGATGCGCACCAGCTCGACGCCTTTCGGGGTCAGCTCCAAGATGATGCGGCGTCCCTCGCCCGCAGTGGCGGTGAGCCAGCCGTCGGCGACCAGCGTCGGCACGCGCTTGCTGACAGCCGCCTTCGTCACCCGCAGACAGTGCGCGAGCCCGGTGATGTCGATCGGAGCACGCTCGGCGAGGGTCGCCAGGATCTCGAAGAGGTTGAAGTTCACGCCGTGCTTCTCTCGCAACCATGCGTCCGCGAACAGGTCCAGCTCGCCGACGAGCTCGTGGAGGGTGACGGTGAGACGCGCGGCCATGAGGTGAGTCAACCAGTTGACACTCTACGAGTCAACGGGTTGACTCCGGCACTCTTCTCGCCCGCGCGTAGATGTGCGCTCCACGGCGTCAGACGAGGCGGACCAGGCGATTCAGATCGTCGTCGGGGAGGACGTCGGCGGTGGCCGTCACCTGCATGTCGGCGAGGTCGGCGCGGCCGCGCAGGATGTTCAGGAAGGCGGTGTCCGCGGCATCCCGCCCCGTCGAGATCCGCACCAGCGTGTCGCGCGGGGCGAGGGTGGTGGCGTCGACGACGCACCAGGCACCGTCGACCCACGCCTCGGCGACGGCGTGGAAGTCCATCGGGTCGAGTCCGGGCGCGTACACCGCGGCCAACCGCGCGGGCACGCCGCCGGCGCGCAGGAGGGCGACGCACAGGTGGGCGTAGTCGCGGCACACGCCGCGGCGAGCCAGGAGCGTCCGGGTGGCCCCGTCGGTCGGCAGGCTCGAGCCGCTCACGTACGACAGCTCGGTGCCCACCCACGAGGACACTGCGATCAGCAGCTCGCGTGGATCGGTGATGCCGCCGAACTCGGCCGCGGCCGTCGGCGCGAGCGCGTCGGATTCCGCATAGCGGCTGGGGCGACCGTAGACGAGCAGTTCGCTCTCGTCGGCGCCCAGGGGTGCGCCCGTGCCGTCGATCGTCGCCGCGTAGTCCAGTCGAAGGTGGCCGATCGGGGCGTCCACACGGTGAAGGCGACCTCCGTGCGCGTCGGCGAGTTCGCGCGCCGGTACGGGGGCGCCGTCGACGCTCACCTCGAGGGTCTCGGATGCCGCGGCATACGCCCGCGACGCGGCGACCGCGAACACGAGGTCGGCGGGGGCGGAGACGTCGAGCTCGATGCGGGCGGTGACGATTCTCTGCATGCACACAGCGTGGCACGGCGCGGCATGGTGCGCCGGGGGCTTGACAGCGCCGCGACACCTTCCGACTCGCGGCGCCCCGCGTCAGTACGAGTCGCGCTCCGCGTCGTCGTGCTCCGCCACCCACCGCGCCGCGAGGGCCTCCGAGCCGCGGGCCAGCAGCGCCACGTCGGCGCCCACCAGGATGAATGCGGCGCCGTCATCGAGGTAGGCCTGCGCGAGCTGCGGGTCGAACGCGTTCACCCCGACGGGAAGGCCCGCCGCGCGGACGGCCGCGAAGGTGCGCCGCACGGCGGCGACGACGTCGGGGTGCGTCTGCTGACCGAGCAGTCCGAGCGAGGCGGCGAGGTCGCTCGGCCCGACGAACACGCCGTCGATGCCCTCGACGGCGGCGATCTCGGCCGCCGCGTCGACGCCGTCGGCGTTCTCGATCTGCACGAAGACCGACACGGACGCGTCGGCGGTGGTCAGGTAGTCCTCCACCCTGTTCCATCGCGCCGAACGTGCCAGGGCCGAACCGACGCCGCGGCGACCGCGCGGCGGATAGCGTGTGGCGGCGACGACGGCGCGCGCCTCGTCGGCCGACGACACCATCGGCACGAGGATGTTCTGCGCGCCGAGGTCGAGCACCTGCTTGATCGTGACGGTGTCGCCGATCGGAACGCGCACCATCGGGGTCGCGCCGGACCCGTCGACGGCCTGCAGTTGAGCGAGCACGCTGTCGAGCGTGTTGGGGCCGTGCTCCATGTCGACCAGCAGCCAGTCGAGCCCCGACCCCGCCATGATCTCCGCGACCAGAGGTGAGCCGCTGCAGACCCAGCCGCCGACGAGGGGGCGGGATGCCGCCGCCAGCCGGTCGCGGAAGGTCGCCCTCAGACGAAACGACACTCGATCACCCCCATCTGTCCGAAGTCGCAGTGCACCGCGTCGCCGCGCTGCACCCACATGGGCCGCGTGAACGATCCTGCCAGGATGATCTCGCCCGCCTCCAGCCGCGCGCCGTGCTGGTGGAACTTGTTGGCGAGCCACGCGACGCCGGTCGCGGGGTGGCCGAGCACGCCGGCGGCGACGCCCGTCTCCTCGATCTCGCCGTTGCGGCTGAGCACGCCCGGCACCCAGCGCAGATCGATCTCGTCGGGGCTCTTGCGCACGTCACCGAGCACCATCGCGCCGTACGCCGCGTTGTCGCTGATGGTGTCGACGATGGTCCGCCCCTCCAGCTCGATGTGCGAGTTCAGCACCTCGAGGGCCGCAACAGCGTAGTCGGTCGCGGCGAGGGCGTCCTCGAGTGTGCAGTCGGGTCCTTCGAGCGGCGTCTTCAGTACGAACGCCAGCTCCACCTCGATGCGCACGTTCGAGAAGTGATCCACGGGGATCTCGGCGCCCGAGCGGTAGACCGTGTCGTCGAACATGACGCCGTAATCCGGCTCGCTGATACCCGTCGCCTGCTGCATCGCCTTCGAGGTGAGGCCGATCTTGCGCCCCACGAGCGTGCGCCCGGAGGCGATCTGCGTGTCGCGCCAGCGCCCTTGGATCGCGTAGGAGTCCTCCACCACGGCATCCGGATACCGCGCGGTGATGCGCGGGATCACGCTGTGCGTGCGGTCGGCCTCGGCGAGCTCCGCCGCGATGGCGTCGATCTGTGCGTCGGTCAGCATGGCGTCCTTTCGGGTTGGCCGGCGGGCTAGAGCTGGTTGCCGAGCTTGAACTCCCCGGCGCCGACCTCTTCGGGGGCGCGGGTGTAGCTGAAGCCGTCGGCGCCGATCGTGACCGCCATTTCGCTCGCATCGGTGCGGGCGCGCACGGGCTGCGGGTTACCGTCGAGGTCGAGCACGACGGAGCCGTCGGTGTACCAGGACGGCACGACGGGGTTTCCCCACCAGTCGCGACGTTGGTTGTCGTGGACGTCCCAGGTGACGACAGGGTTGTCGGGGTCGCCGGTGTAGTAGTCCTGCGTGTAGATCTCGACCCGGTGACCGTCGGGGTCGCGCAGGTACAGGTAGAACGCGTTGGAGACGCCGTGTCGGCCCGGGCCCCGCTCGATGGAATCGGATCGGCGCAGCGCTCCGAGCTTGTCGCAGATGGCCAGGATGTTGTGCTTCTCGTGCGTCGCGAAGCACACGTGGTGCATGCGGGGTCCGTCGCCGCCGGTCATGGCGGTGTCGTGCACCGTGGGCTTGCGGCGCATCCAGGCGGCGTAGACGATGCCGTCCTCGTCCTGGATGTCCTCGGTGACGCGGAAGCCGAGGGACTGCATGAATCCGACGGCGCGCGGGACGTCGGGCGTGATCTGGTTGAAGTGGTCGAGGCGCACGAGCTCGCCGGGGGAGTAGAGATCGTAGCGCCACGACAGGCGCTCCACGTGCTGCGTCTCGAAGAAGAACTCGTACGGGAAGCCCAGCGGATCCTCCACGCGCACCGAGTCGCCGATGCCCTTCGTGAAGCCCTCCCGGCGCCGCTCGACGCGGCATCCGAGCTCGGAGTAGAACGCGACGGCCTTGTCGAGGTCCTGCGCCGACCGCACACGGTACGAGAAGGCGGCCACCGCCGCAACCGCACCCTTGCGCAGGACGAGGTTGTGGTGGATGAACTCCTCCGTCGAACGGAGATAGATCGCCTCGTCGTCCTCTTCGGTGATGTGCAGCCCGAGGATGTCCACGTAGAACTCGCGGGATGCCGCCAGGTCGGTGACGACGAGTTCCATGTACGCGCAGCGCAGGATGTCGGGGGCCGGGACGGAGGGCGTCGGGATGGGATTGTCCGCGTGGATCGGTGCCTCCTGCGAGGCGAAGAATCCCGAGGAGGTTCGGATCATCTGGCTGCGGTCGGTCATCTCAGGCTCCCTTGCCGAAGGTGGGGTTGTGGGCGGGGCCGAGCGTGATGTGCACGGCCTGCTGGTCGGTGTAGAAGTCGATGGAGCGGTAGCCGCCCTCGTGTCCGAGGCCCGAGGCCTTGACCCCGCCGAAGGGCGTACGCAGGTCGCGGACGTTGTTGGAGTTCAGCCACACCATGCCGGCCTCGACGTTCTGGGCGAAGTTGTGCGCGCGCTTCAGATCACTGGTCCAGACGTAGGCGGCCAGACCGTACTTGGTGTCGTTGGCCAGGGCCAGGGCCTCCTCGTCGGTGTCGAACGGCGTGATCGCGACGACGGGGCCGAAGATCTCCTCCTGGAAGATGCGCGCGTCGGGGGCGACGTCGGCGAACACGGTGGGGCGCACGAAGTTGCCGTTCTCGAAGCCTTCCGGCCGGCCGCCGCCGGCGACGAGGCGTCCCTCGCTCTTGCCGAGCTCGACGTACGACATCACCTTGGCGAAGTGCTCCGGGTGCACGAGCGCGCCGACCTCGGTCGCGGGGTCATCGGGGTAGCCGACCTTCACACGGTCGGCCTGCGCCGCATACCGCTCGACGAACTCGTCGTAGATCTCGCGCTCTACGAGGATGCGGCTGCCGGCGGTGCAGCGCTCGCCGTTGAGCGAGAACACCCCGAAGATGGTCGCGTCGATCGCCGCGTCCAGGTCGGCGTCGGCGAAGACGATGGCCGGGCTCTTGCCGCCCAGCTCCATCGACAGCCCCTTCAGGAACGGGGCGGCGTTCGCGAAGATGAGCTGGCCGGTGCTGCTCTCGCCGGTGAAGGAGATCAGGGGCACGTCCGGGTGCTTCACGAGCGCGTCGCCGGCGTCTTCGCCGAGACCGTTGACGAGGTTGAACACCCCCTCGGGCAGGCCCGCTTCTTCGAAGATGCCCGCCCACAGCGAGGCCGACAGGGGAGTGAACTCCGCGGGCTTGAGCACGACGGTGTTGCCGGTGGCCAGGGCAGGTCCCAGCTTCCACGACTCGAGCATGAACGGCGTGTTCCACGGCGTGATGAGGCCGGCGACGCCGATGGGCTTGCGGTTCACGTAGTTGAGCTGACGGCCGGGAACCTTGAAGGCGTCGTCGGTCTGGGCGACGATCAGGTCGGCGAAGAAGCGGAAGTTCTCCGCGGCGCGACGCGCCTGCCCGAGCGCCTGGGTGATCGGCAGGCCCGAATCGAAGCTCTCCAGCTCGGCGAGGCGCGCGTCGCGCGACTCGACGATGTCGGCGATGCGGTGCAGCACGCGCGAGCGCTCACGCGCCTGCATGCGCGGCCAGGGGCCCTCGACGAACGCCTTTCGCGCGGCGGCGACAGCGAGGTCGACATCGGCCTTCTTGCCCGCGGCGGCTTTCAGATAGGTCTGGTTGGTCACCGGATCGAGCACATCGAACGTGTCGGCGTCGACCGAGTCGACGAACCGGCCGCCGATGTAGTGCTGGATGTGCTCCGGCAGATCGGCCGGAACGCGGCGGGCGGTGGTGAGCGCGGTGGTCATGGAGGCTCCTTCGTGGGAGGGCGGATGCCGGAAGGCGATGAGTCAGAAGGCGGGGAGGCCGAGCGCTTCGTCGGGGTGCTCGTGGATCATGTAGGCGTCGAGGGTCGCTGAGCGGTGGCGGCGCGAGGCCTTCTCGATCTCGGCGAGGGGAGCACCGGTCTCGATGAGCACGAGGATGTTCTCGTGCTCGCGTACCGACTCGGCGGCGCGCCCGGGAACGAAGCTGAACGTCGAGTCGCGCAGATGCCCCAGTCGCGCCCACTCGGCGTGTACCAGTTCGAGCATTCGGGGGTTGGCGCACTTCTCGAACAGGATCGCGTGGAACTCCTGGTTCAGCGCGGTGAAGGCGCGCGGGTCGAAGTGCTCGAGCGTCTCGACCATCAACTCGTTGACCTGGCGCGCGCGCCGCACGTCATCGGCGGTGAGTGCGCGTGCCGAGAGGGCCGTCGCCGCCCCCTCCAGGATGCTGAGCGCCTGCATGCTGAAGCGGTAGGCGGTGTCGTCGACCATCGACACGCGCGCGCCGACGTTGCGTTCGAACATGACGAGGCCCTCGGCCTCGAGCTGGCGGATCGCTTCGCGCACCGGCACCACGCTCATGTCGAGCTCGCCCGCGATCGTGCCGAGCACGAGACGGTACCCGGGGGTGAACTCCTGCGCGGCGATGCGCTCCTTGATCCAGTGGTAGGCCTGCTGCGACTTGCTCTGCGCCGTCGCGGGGGTCATGGCGGCCATCAGGAGCTCCTCTCGCTCTCATAGCGGTCACGCCACGCGGCGTTCATCGGGAACAGGCCGTCGACGGGGTGACCGGATGCCACCTGTCGGGCGATCCACGCATCCTCCTCCTCCTGGGCGAGGGCAGCGTCCACGACCTCCTCGGCGAGAGCGGGCGGCAGCACGATGACGCCGTCGCCATCTCCGACGACGATGTCGCCGGGCTCGACGGTCGTGCCGCCGCAGCCGATGGCGACGTCGGTCTCCCACGGGATGTGGCGACGGCCGAGAACCGCGGGGTGGGGACCGGCGCTGAAGACAGGGATGCCGACGGCGGCGACCGCCTCGGCGTCGCGGACGCCCCCGTCGGTCACGATGGCGGCGGCGCCGCGGGCGTGGGCGCGGATCGCCAGGATGTCGCCGAGCGTGCCGGATCCGGTTTCGCCGCGGGCCTCGATGACGAGGACCTCACCCTCCTCGACCGCGTCGAACGCGCGTTTCTGGGCGTTGTAGCCTGCGCCGCGCGCGGCGAAGAGGTCTTCGCGGTGCGGGAGGAAGCGCAGGGTGCGGGCCGTGCCGACGAAACGACTGCCCGCGGTGAGCGGGCGCACCCCGTCGATCGTGACATCGTTGAGACCGCGCTTGCGCAGCTGTCCGCTGAGTGCGGCGACGGGGACCCGGGAGAGTTTCTCGCGCAGCGCGGCGGTGAGCACCGGGGCCCCGGCGATGAGCCCGGCCGCGTCCGAGGAGCCCCATGCCTCGGCGCGCTGGTGGTCGTCGACGGCGGGGAGCGAGCCGATCGCACCGTCGAAGGCGCGCGCGCCCTGCACCACGGTGGTGCGCAGCCGTCCGGTCGACAGGGGCCCGGCATCCACCTGCACCTCGACGACGTCGCCGGGGACGACGACCGACGAGCCGGCGGGTGTGCCGGTGAGGATGAGGTCGCCGGTCTCGAGGGTGAAGTGCTGCGACAGGTCGGCGACGATCTGGGCGAGCGGGAAGATGAGGCCGGCGGTCGTGTCGTCCTGCACGAGATCGCCGTTGACCCAGGTGCGCAGGCGCAGGCTCGCCGGGTCGATACCGGCCGCGTCGATCAGGGTCGGGCCGATCGGGGTGTAGCCGTCGCCGCCTTTGGATCGGACGTTCGATCCCTTGTCGTTCGCGCGCAGATCGTAGAGACCGAAGTCGTTCGCGGCGGTGATGGCGGCCACGTGCGACCACGCGTTCTCGGGCGTCGTCCATCGGGCGGGCGCGCCGATGACGAGAGCGATCTCGCCTTCGAACGCGAGCAGCTCGGTGCCCGCGGGGCGCTCGATCTGCGCGCCCGAGGCGGCCAGCGAGCTGGATGGCTTGAAGAAGTACGAGGGGGATGCCGGGCGGCGGCCGCGCTGGTCGGCGCGCGAGGCGTA
This sequence comes from Microbacterium sp. 69-7, assembly GCF_001897985.1. Classification (NCBI taxonomy): domain Bacteria; kingdom Bacillati; phylum Actinomycetota; class Actinomycetes; order Micrococcales; family Microbacteriaceae; genus Microbacterium; species Microbacterium sp. 69-7. The sequence goes on from NZ_MKRU01000114.1 coordinate 21,221, forward strand.
GGCGAGGTGGACGGCCACGATCTTGCCGGGGCGGGCGCCGAGGGCGGCGAACCGGCTGTCGGTGTCAGTCATGGATGCTCCCTTGCGTCGTATCCGAAATCGTATATGATCGTCGTCATCGGGGCAAGCACCGCTTCGCCGCCTGACAGAGACGCCACCCTGACACTGGAGTCACCTCATGAGCGCATCAACGAACCACCCCGTCGGGTTCACGGCGACCGGGACGATCGCGACGTCGACGGACCGCCGCCGCGTCATCTTCGCCACGATCGTCGGCACGACGGTCGAGTGGTACGACTTCTTCATCTATGCATCCGCGGCCGGCCTGGTCTTCGGCAGTCTGTTCTTCGCTCCCGCCGGGGAGGGGTTTGCTCAGGTCCTGTCCTTCATCACCGTGGGCATCAGCTTCCTGTTCCGGCCCTTCGGTGCCTTCCTCGCCGGCCACTTCGGCGACAAGTACGGGCGCCGGCTGGTCCTCATGGTGACCCTGATCCTGATGGGCGTGGCGACCACGCTCGTCGGTCTCCTTCCGACGTATGCCGCGATCGGCATGGCCGCTCCCATCCTGCTCGTGCTGCTGCGCATCCTGCAGGGCATCTCTGCCGGTGGAGAGTGGGGCGGTGCGGTGCTGATGGCCGTGGAGCATGCCCCCAAGACGCGGCGCGGCGTCTTCGGCGCCTCTCCCCAGATGGGCGTGCCCCTGGGTCTGCTCCTCGCATCGGGGATGCTCGCACTGATGGCCACGATCGCACCGGGGGAGGCCTTCGTGCAGTGGGGGTGGCGCGTGCCGTTCCTGCTCTCGTTCGTGCTGATCGTCATCGGCTCCTACATCCGTCGCCGGGTGGAGGAGAGTCCGGTGTTCGCCGAGCTCGCCGAGCGCAAGGAGGAGACGCGGATGCCGATCGTCGCACTGTTCCGCAAGCACACGCTGCTCGTGGTCATCGCGGCTCTCGTCTTCGCCGGCAACAACGCCGTGGGATACATGACCACCGGCGGCTACATCCAGCGGTACGCGACCGACCCGAAGGGACCGATCGGCCTCGCGACGGCCGACGTCCTGGGCGCGGTCACCCTCTCGGCGATCACCTGGCTGGTGTTCACCTTCCTCTCCGGCTGGATCTCGGATCGCATCGGACGGCGCACGACCTACATCATCGGCTGGCTGGCCCAGCTGGCCGGCGTCTTCCTGCTCTTTCCGCTCGTCAACACCGGCTCGATCGTCCTGCTGACGCTGGGCCTGGTGGTCCTCACGGTCGGGCTCGGTTTCACGTACGGTCCTCAAGCCGCCCTCTACGCCGAGCTGTTCCCGGCATCCATCCGGTTCTCCGGTGTCTCCATCTCGTACGCGATCGGTGCGATCCTCGGCGGGGCCTTCGCCCCGACGATCGCGCAGGCGATCGTGCAGGCGACGGGTTCCACGACGGGCGTCACCTGGTACCTCGCGGGCATGACCGCGCTGGGACTGATCGCCACGCTGCTGCTGCGTGACCGCAGCGGCATCCCGCTCGGGCCCGACCATGAGGCCGAGCAGACGGTCAGCCCCATCCGAGGGCTCTCGCGGGCCTGAGTCGGAAGGACGACGACGATGCAGTTCCATCACCACGGGTATGTCTCCGCCGACCCCCGCGTGCAACCGGCCGCGGGGACGGGAATCGACCGCCCGGCGGAGCTGCCCGACGAGGTCGACGTCCTGATCGTCGGCTCCGGGCCGGCCGGCATGCTCCTGGCCGCGCAGCTGTCGCAGTACCCCGGGGTGCTCACCCGCATCGTCGAGCGGCGTGAGGGGCGTCTCGCTCTCGGGCAGGCCGACGGCATCCAGCCGCGCAGCGTCGAGACCTTCCAGGCGTTCGGCTTCGCGGAGCGGATCATCGCCGAGGCGTACAACATCGGGTGGATGAACTTCTGGGGCCCCGATCCCGAGAACCCCGCGCGCATCGTGCGCCGCTCCCGCACCGCCGACTATGCGTACGACATCAGCGAGTTCCCGCACCTCATCGTCAACCAGGCGCGCGTGCTCGACTACTTCGCCGAAGCGGCCGCACACGGCCCGGCGCGCATCGCACCCGACTACGGGATCGAGTTCGTCGGGCTCACCGTGCACGAGGGCGAGGACCGTCCGGTCGAGGTGCGCGTACGCCACGTCGGCGGAGAGCGCGCCGGCGAGGAGCGCGCCGTGCGTGCGGCGTACGTCGTCGGGTGCGACGGGGCGCGAAGCGGCGTACGGGCGGCGATCGGCCGGGTGCACGTCGGCGACATCTCGCAGCACGCCTGGGGCGTGATGGACGTGCTCGTCGAGACGGACTTCCCCGACTGGCGCATCAAGTGCGCGATCAACGCCGAGGCCGGCAACATCCTGCACATTCCGCGCGAGGGCGGGTACCTCAGCCGCATCTACGTCGACCTGGGCGCCGTGGCGGACGACGACGACCACCGCGTGCGTCAGACGCCCGTCGAGGAGATCATCCGGCGGGCCAACGAGATCCTGCACCCGTACACGCTCGAGGTGAAGAGCGTCGCCTGGCACAGCGTGTACGAGGTCGGCCACCGGGTCACCGACGGCTTCGACGATGCGCTCGACGGCGGACGGGAGCCGCGCGTGTTCCTCACCGGCGACGCCTGCCACACGCACAGCGCGAAGGCGGGGCAGGGCATGAACGTCTCGATGCAGGACGGCTTCAACCTGGGGTGGAAGCTCGGCTCCGTGCTGAGCGGGCTGAGCCCGGCCTCCCTTCTGTCGACCTACACCGCCGAGCGCCGGCCGGTCGCTCAGCAGCTCATCGAGTTCGACAAGGAGTGGTCGACGCTGATGGCGCGAAAGCCCGAGGAGATCTCCGATCCTGCCGACCTCGCGACCTACTATCTCGCCACGGCCGAGTTCCCCTCGGGCTTCATGACCACCTACGCCGAGGGGACGGGAGTCGTCGCCGGCACTGCCCACCAGCATCTGGCAACCGGCTTCCCGGTGGGCAAGCGCTTCAAGAGTGCGCCCGTCACCCTGGCGGCCGACGGCAACGTCGTGCATCTCGGTCATCATGCGAAGGCCGACGGGCGTTGGCGTCTGTACGCCTTCGCCGACCGCGACGGGCTTGCAGACGACTCACCCCTGGCGCGCTTCGCGGCCTGGCTCCTCCAAGACCCCGGATCGCCGGTGCGCCGTCACACCCCGACGGATGCCGACATCGACGCCGTCTTCGACGCGAAGGTGATCTACCAGCAGGGTTTCGACGCCATCGACGTCACGCGTGCGCCCGCGATCTTCCGCCCGCGCTCGGGCGCGCTGGCGCTCACCGACTGGGAGAAGGTGTTCGCCGCGGCGCCCAGCCGGTGGAACGCGGTCGACATCTTCGACGCCCGGGGACTGTCGCGTGACGGCGTGGTCGTCGTCGTGCGCCCCGATCAGTACGTCGCGGCGGTGCTGCCGCTGGAAGCGACCGACGAGTTGGCGGACTTCTTCGCCCGGTGGATGCTGCCCGCCGCGTGACGGCTCGGGGAGATTCAACGCGCTGCGCACGCTCTCGCCGGTCGTTGAGCGAGACCCGGAGGGTCGAGTCGAAACGCAGAACCGCGCCTCAGTCGAGGTCGTCGTACCCGCTGAGGCGCAGCTCCTCGGCATCCAGGTGCGCCTCCAGCCGTCGGGCGAGAAGATCGTCGACCGTGCCCTCACGCCGAAGGCGCAGCAGCACTTCGCGCTTGCGGTCCAGCAGAGCCAGCTTCAGTCGGGTCATCTCCTCGAAGCGCACGAGCGGCGATCGCTGGGTGAGGTCGATTCCGGTCGAGGCGGCGAGCATCGTCAGCGAGGTCGCGCCATCGGCGCCCGCCACGGCCGGGTCGATCCCCACGCTGGGCGCAGAGCCGTTCACGACGCTCTGCGCACCGGTGTCGGGGGCCGACGGCGCCGCCACCATGCCCTCGAGCTGTGCGATCTGGTGGGCATCCGCGGTGGCCTGGGCGCGGGCGAAGGCGCGCGCGTTGGCGAGCTCGAGCATGTCGTACCTATCCTGACGAGCCCGCTCGCGGACCTCGTCGCTGATGCCGTGCTCGGCGGCGATGTCGTCCAGAGCGGCGATCGCCGCGCCGGTGATGGTCCGCTGCGCCAGCTCGATCTCGTCGGCGGCCCACTCGTCGCTGGGAAGCTTCGCCCACCGGACGATGGCGGGAAGGAGCGGTCCCTGCACGAGAAGACTCAGCACGATCACCCCGGCCGTCACGAAGACCACGGCGTCGCGGCCGACGAGCGGCTGACCGGACGACGTCGTCAGCGGAACCGAGAGCGCGATCGCGAGCGACACGGCACCGCGGAACCCGGCCATCGTGCTCACGATGCGCGCGCGGTTCAGCGATCCCGGGCCGGAACGTGCGGTCAGCGCCGGCGTACGCGGGCGCGAGAAGGGGGCCATCAACAGCTGGAACACATAGCGCACCACCAGCAGCGCCGCCCACGCGGCCACGGTCAGCAGCACGAGGCCCCACACCTCGGTCGGGGAGATCTCGTGCAGGACGAGCTGCACTTCCAACCCGATCAGCACGAACAGCGCTCCGTTGAGCAGGTAGACGCCGAACGGCCACGCCGCCATCGCGGTGCGGCGGGAGGCGGCGGTGGTGATGCGCGGCGAGGCCCAGGCGATGATCAGGCCCGCGAACACCACGGCGAGAACGCCCGAGGCGTTGACCAGTTCGGCGAGCAGGAACGCCGTGAACGGAACCAGCAGCAGCGTCACGTTGATCGAGAGGGCATTGCGCATGCGCCGCAGCGCGAGGTACGCGAGAGCCGCGATGACGATGCCGGCGATCGCTCCGCCGAGGTAGGAGACGAGCACGGTGGCGGTGATCGACCAGCCCGTGACGGTGTCGCCGAGTGCGACGGAGATCGCGATGGCGTAGAGAACGAGCGCGGTGCCGTCGTTGGTCAGGCTCTCCGCCTTCAGCTTCATGAACGTGCGCTGGGGAAGCAGCCGTCCGAGGGCGGCGACAGCCGTGGCGTCGGGCGGGGCGACGGCGGCGCCGAGGATCATGGCGGCCGGCCAGGGCAGACCGAACAGCGTGGCGACCCACGCGACGGCGAACGCCGAGGCGACCACGAGCAGGGTGCTCATCGGGATGATGTAGCGCAGCGACCGGCGAACGCCTCGCAGCGATGTCGTCAGGCTCTCCCAGAAGAGCATCACGGGCAGGAACAGCAGCAGCACCGTCTCGGGCGGCAGCTCGATGTGCCGCAGCGCCGGCACGAATCCCAGCACCAAACCGATGACCAGCAGCACCAGCGGCGTCGCTACGCGCAGGCGCGGCGCGAGGATCGTTCCCGCCAGCACCGACAGCCCGAGCAGGACGGTGACTTCCAGACCTTCCATGGCCCCCCGATTCCGCGCGCACGTCCCGACGGATATCCGTCGCAGCCCAGTGTGCGCCACAGACACAGCGTTCCAACAGGTCCGCGCATTCCCACCCGGCGCGGAGGGCCCGCCGCGGCGCGGCAGATCGGCGGGTGACGCCGGCCTACCGCCCGGAGTTCACGCGGATGATCTCCTCCTGGTAGGGGGCGATGACGTCGCCGGAGATCCGGCAGTCCAGCAGCAGGAAGGGCCGATCGGATGCCGGGACCCGCACCCACCGCGCGAGCTCGTCGAGGTCGTCGAGCGTGCGCACCACGATCCCGCGGGCACCGACCGCGGAGGCGAGACCTGCGAAGTCGACCTCGGGGATGAGCATCGGCTCGCGGGCGAGGCCCTGCAGTCCGTACAGGTTGATCTCGGCGCCGTACGCGGCGTCGTTCCACACGACGGCCAGTCCGCGCCCGGCCGCCACCCGCACCGCGGACTCGAGGTCGGCCAGCGCCATCAGCCCGCCGCCGTCGCCGGTGGACAGCACTATGGTCGCCTCGGGCCGAGCCCGTGCCGCGCCGGGAACCGAGGGGAAGCCCAGACCGATCGACTGGTACGCGGTGCCGACCATCATCATGCGGTCGGGCGAGGCCACCGGCCAGTACATGTTCGCCCAGCCGAGGAAGTGGCCGCCGTCCGTGACGACGACGCGGTCGCGGGTGGAGGGCGCGCTCTCGAGCAGCTCACCGATCCGCTCCGCGACCGAACGCGGGTCGAGGCGGCCGTCGGACGCCAGCGGGTCGCCGCTGTCGCGGGCGCGCAGCGCCGCGATGTCCACCCGTTCGCGCCAGCCGCTGGGCGCGGCATCCCTCCGGGCCAGCTCGTCGCACAGCGCTTCGGCGACGAGGCGTGCATCGCCGCGGATGAAGCCGCCGACGTGCGGGTGCGTCGCGGCGGGGGAGATGTCGACCTGGACGACGCGGGTGCCCGGAGCGAACAGGTCACCGAAGCGCATCGTGAACTGGTTGAGTCCTGCGCCGAAGACCACCGCCACGTCCGCCGTCGAAATCAGCTCCATGGCGCCGTCGGCGCCGAACCCGCCGGTGACTCCGAGGTCGAACTCCGACCGCGGGAACGTCCCGCGACCCAGCGCCGTCGTGGCCGTGACGGCGCCCGTCGCATCCGCCACGCGCCCGAGAGCGTCTGCGGCGCCCGAGATCCATGCGCCGCGACCGGCGATCAGCACCGGGCGCTGGGCTGCGGCCAGCGCGTCGGCCAGATCGGCGATCGCCGCACGCGCGAACGGCGACGGGGTGATCGGCGCGGGAAGCGTCGGCTGCGGCGTGGGCGGCACCGGGCCTGCCTCGAGCCTGGCGACGTCGTAGGGGATGGCGAGCACCGTCGGCACACGATAGGCCAGCGCGTGCTCGATCGCGATGACCGTGGTGGCCGCGGCATCCGCCCGTCCGACCGTGTACGTGCGCGCACCCACCGCCGAGGCCAGGGCGATCTGGTCGACGTCCCACGGACGGGGGCCCGACGTCGGCTCGTCCCCGACGACGAGCACGAGCGGCACGTGGGCCTGCACCGACTCCGCCAGAGCGGTCAGCGTGTTGGTGAAGCCGGCGCCGTAGGTGGCGGTCGCGGCGGCGAGGCGTCCGCTCGCCCGATGGTAGGCGTCCGCAGCGACGACCCCGCCCGCCTCGTGGCGCACGGCCGTGTACTGCACGTCCGTGGAGCGCTCCAGGGCGTCGAGGAAGTAGGCGTTGCCGTTTCCCATCACGCCGAAGACGTGGTCGATGTGGGCGGCGAGGGTCTGGGCGACGTGCGCAGAGACGGTGGGCATGGGGCCTCCGGAAGACGAAACGGTGAATGGATGCCGTATATGTCTCGCGTGCCCCTTTTTCGAGCACCGGATGCCGCGTCGCGTCCGGACCCGTCGATTATAGAAGGACGGATGTCGGCGGTGGCCACCAGGATGGGCACCGCGCGACGATCGGACCGACCCTCAACGGGATGGTCCCTCCCGTGCTCGTCGCCGGGGGAGAGGCGGTCGGCACCTGGCGACACTCGACCGCGGCCGGTCTCAGGCGAACAGGCCCGCCCCGACGTAAGACCCCTCTTGCGCTCCGGGGGGAATCGCCCACAACCCCGAGCCGATGTGGCGGATGTACTCGTTCAGCAGGTCCCTGGACAGCGCGCGCTGGAGGGTGACGAACTGCTCGGGAGAGCGCTGGTACGCGAGGAAGAAGAGCCCCGCGTCCAGGCGCCCCAGCTCGGTGTTGCCGTCGACGTAGTTGTAGCCGCGGCGAAGGATCCGAATGCCCTTGTTGAGATCGGGATGGGCAAGGCGCACATGACTGCGCGCATCGATCGCGGGCTGTCCCGTGGCCCCGGCGGCGGAGAAGTCCGGCGCCGTCTGCTCCTGTCCGCCCGAGAGCGGCGCGCCGTGCGCCTTGTCGCGTCCCGTGATGCGCTCCTGCTCGCTCAGACGCACGCGATCCCACGTCTCGATGAGCATCGCGATCTTACGGGCCACGAGGTAGGAGCCTCCGACGAGCCAGGCCGGTTCGTCGCCGTCGCCGACCCAGACGTGCTGATCCAGCGCCGCCTGATCATCGGCGAGGATGTTGGCCGTGCCGTCCTTGAACCCGAAGAGGTTGCGGGGCGTCGCCTGATCGGCGGTGGTCTTCGAGGTCTTGCCGAATCCGAGCTGCGACCAGCTCAGCCGCGCCCGGCCGAAGGCGATGCGGCTCAGGTTGCGGATCGCGTGCACGGCGACCTGCGGATCGTCGGCGCACGCCTGGATGCAGAGGTCGCCGCCCGTGTGATCGGGTGCCAGGTCGTCGCCGAGGAACGCCGGCAGCGCGGTGAGTAGTGCGGGGCGGCGATCGGCGAGACCGTAGCGGTCGGTGCCGTCGGCGGCCGTGAACAGCGTCGGGCCGAACCCGAACGTGACCGTCAAGCCGTTCGCGGCCAGCCCCAGCGCTTCGCCGGTGTCGTCCGGCGGCGCCTCGGGCGATCCTCCGACCGCGCCGCTGGCCGAGACATCGAGGCCCTGTGTCATCCGCGACGCCGCGTAGGACCAGTCCTGGAGAAGCTCGATCAGGTCCTCGCGTGTCGTCCCCGCCATCATGTCGAACGACGCGAAGTGCAGGTGGTCCTGCACGGGCGTGGTGATGCCGGCCTGATGCGCGCCGTAGAACGCGTACGGCGAGGCCCCGGCGGCGGCCCCACGCGCGCGACCCACGGCGACACCCGCCGCGGCTCCCGCGCCGGCGCCGACGGCGAGACCTGCGGCGCCGACGCCGGCCGCAAGGCCGAGCAGACCCCGGCGGCTGAGGCCCGCGCGCGGCGACGGGTCGACGCGCTCGTCGCCCGCAGGCGCTTCGTCGGTGCTCATTGCAGGATCGTGGAGGTCAGCTTGGACAGCGGCTCGGCCAGCGCGTTGATCAGATCGGTGAGCTCACGCTTGTCCGCCTCGCTCAGCTGCCGGTAGTTCACGAAGCCGGCGCTCAGCGACCCGTGGCGGGCCAGTGCGGCTTCCAGGGCCGCGTAGCCGCTGTCGATCCGGCCGGCGAGCTCGGTTCCGGTCGCCCCGGAGGAGACGGCGAAGTCCTTGACCAGCGAGAACGCCATCTTCGACCCCTCGACGTTGGCCGCGAAGTCGTAGAGGTCGGTGCCGCTCCACCAGTCCTCTTCGCCGCTGATCTTTCCGGTGGCGACCTCGTCCAGCAGGGCGATCGCACCGTTGGAGATGCCGCCGATGCCCTGCGCGTCGAGTGCCTTCTGGAATGCGTCGCCGTGGACGTAGTCGTTCAGCTCGCCCACGTCGGCGATCAGCTTCGCCCCGTATGTCGCGCGCTCGGCGGCCGTCGAGGGCGCCCAGTCCTTCCACGCGGGAGTGGAGCCGTCGGAGTTCAGAGCGTCCTGAGCGGGCACCCAGAGATCCTTCTCGATGCGGTGGAAACCGGTCCAGTCGAGACCTTCCGCGACGGCATCCACCTCGCGGTAGTCGATGCGCGGGTCGAGGTCGCCCAGCGACTCCGCGACGGGCTCGATCCGCTCGTAGAACGCGCGCGTGGTGGGGAAGAGGGTCCGCGCCTTCTCGTCGTCGCCGGCCTCGTAGGCGCTCACGAAGCTCGCCACGGCCGGGACGAGCTGTTCCACCTGGTCCTTGACGAACGACGCGTACAGATCGACCGCCTTCTGCTTCTGGGCGGCGTCGTCGCCGGAGGCCGTGACGGCATCGCCGGTGACCGTGAAACCGGTGCGGCCGACGCCGTCACCGACCATGCCGGGCTTGCACAGCGTGAAGTAGTCGCCGGGCTGCGCGACGACGGTGAGCGTGCGCGAGGCGCCGGGGGCGATGTTCTCGACCTCGCCGACGATGCGCAGGCCGTCCGAGGCCAGGAGGTAGAACTCCGTCACCTGCGAGCTGGCGTTGGTCACCGCGAACGCGAGCGTGCCGCTGGTGGCGGTCGCGGTCGAGACGGTGCACGCCGTGTCGGTGGAGGTGACGGTCAGGGCGTCGGAGGCGGCGACGTCGGTCTTGGCGACGCAGCCGGCCAGCACGAGGGCGGTCGCGCCGAGCGCGGCGACGGCTCCCCAGGTGCGTGTGCGGGTCATGATGCTCCTTGGTGGTGGGAGGGCTCCGCGTGGTGCGGGACGGATGAGAGGGGCGCGGATGTCGAGGGCCGGGCGGGCCGGCTGCCCAGCCCCCGGACGAACAGCGTGCCGACGATGGCGAGATACAGGGCCCAGGCGACGACCTGCAGCCAGGACATCTGCGGCATGAAGCCGACGGTGGCCTGCAGGATCGCAGCGAGAGGGCTTCCCGGCGGGATCGCCGCCGAGAGATCGAACGCCCAGCCGAACGGGAAGCCCGCCGCCCCCACGGCGACGGTGCCGCCCACGATGGGCGCCAGGGCGGAGAACGGGCCGGGGAGGGCGCCGGCCTCCTGCAGGTCGTGGATCGCGTACGCCAGAACGCCGGCGGCGACGATCACGAGGAAGCCGCCGGTCCAGGCGAAGAAGACGCGGAGGTCGAGGCGCACCATTCCGCGGGCGAGGAGCCACCCGAGGATGACGGCGGCGGCGAGGCCGAGCAGCGCGCCGAGAAGGGCGGACGGCGTGTCGCCGAAGGACTGCACCATCGACCAGAGCAGGAGCGTCGTCTCGATGCCTTCGCGGGCGACGGAGATGAATCCGATGAGGACGATTCCCCAGAGGCCACCCGTCGCGAGCGCCCGGTCGACACCGCCCTCGAGGGTCTTCTTCATCGTACGGGCGGTCTTCTGCATCCAGAAGATCATCCAGGTCACCATGCCGACGGTGACCAGTGAGAGCAGGCCTCCGATCAGCTCCTGCGCTTCGAACGTCAGGGCGTAGGCACCAAAGGTGAGGATCGCGCCGATGCCGACGGCCAGGGCGACGGCGAGGCCCACTCCGGCCCACAGGCGCGGGAGCACATCGCGGCGATCGATGCGGCGCAGGTAGGCGACGAGGATGCCGACGACGAGAGCGGCTTCGAGGCCTTCGCGGAGGCCGATCAGGAAGGTGGCAAGCACGAGCGTTTCGTCGGGGAGGGGAAGTGAGGTTAGGCGAACCTCACAAACAGCGAGAGTACACCTCGACGCCTCACCGCACCACGCTCACCGGGCGAGGCGCGGGTCGTTCGAGGGGTCGGCGTACGTCGGCGGACACCTGTGAGCACCGGCATCCGGTCGCAGTTCGACGTGCCACGGCTCGTTGTCGTACACCAGACACAAACCGAACGCCGGGCCGTGCCGGGAGATCCAGTCCTGCGTGCCGCTGCCGTCGACGTCGGCGGCAGCGCCCTGCACGTGCAGAGAGGTCGCGGGGGTCGCCACCCAGCGTGCCGCGCGCTCGCGTGAGCCGTACTGGCTCACCGCCTGCGACAGCAGCGACTCCTGCAGAGCTTCGGTGTGCGGCCGGCATGGCGTCGGTCTCCGTCACATCCGCGGAGCGCCCGTCAGCCCTGGGCGTGCCGGTCGAGGAAGGCGTAGACCTCGCCGTCGTCGACGCCGGGGAAGGCGCCGCGCGGCAGCGGTGAGAACATCTGCATGTGCACGCGGGCACTCGGCCACGCGCGACCCTCCCAGCGCGCCGTGAGATCGGCATCCGGCCGTCGGCAACACGACTCATCGGGGCACGTCGAGATCGCGCGCTTCTGCGTCTCGCGGCCGCGGAACCAGCGCGCGTCGTCGAAAGGCACCCCGACGGTGATCGAGAACTCGCCGTCCGAGGTGCGTCCGGTCTGCGACGAGCACCAGAAGGTACCGGCGGGGGTGTCGGTGTACTGGTAGTGCTCGACCGTGCGGTTCTGCTCCGAGAAGGCGGCGCGCGCGGCGAAATGCCGGCACACGACTTGTCCCTCGACCGATCCGGTGACGTCCATCGGCAGCGGCAGGTCATCGTTCTCGTAGGCGCGGGTGATGGCGCCCGAGCCGTCGACCCGCAGGAAGTGCAGGCGGATGCCGATGTGCTGCGTCAGGAGGTTCGTCAGCCGCATGCCGGCGGCCTCGTGGGTCACGCCGAACGCATCGCGGAAGTCCTCGACGGCCAGGTTGCGATCCTTCTTCGCCTGGGTCAGGAAGGCGACCGAGGCGGTCTCGGGCATGAGACAGCAGGCCGCGAAGTAGTTGATCTCGAGCCGCTGCTGGAGGAAGTCGGCGTAGTCACTGGGCGGTGTGTGTCCGAGCAGCCGGTGGGCCATGGCCTGCAGGGCCATCGAGCGCAGGCCGTGGCCGCCGGGGATCGATGCCGGCGGCAGGTAGATCCTGCCGTTCTCCAGGTCGGTGACCGAGCGGGCCGAGTGGGGGAGATCATCGACGTAGATCAGTTCGAAACCGAGCTGGGACGCCATGATGCTGACCGTGCGGTGGGTGAGGGCGCCCGAGACGTGGCCGGCGGCCTTCAGCTGCTTCTCCGCGAGTTTTTCGATCTCGGGGAGGTAGTTGTCCTTGGCGCGCATGCGCAGGCGCAACTCGGTGTTGGCGCGTCGGGCCTCCTCCGGCGTAGCGATCGCCGCGCGTTCGCGCCGCTGCAGCTCACGGTGCAGCCCCAGCACAGACTCGATCGTCTCGTCGGAGGTCGCCTTGGTCACCCGCAGAGCCGGGATGCCGAGGCTGCGGAAGACGGGGGACTGCTGCGCACGTTCGAGTTCGAGCTCGAGGGCGGCCCGGCGGTTGGGCGGCTCGGTGGAGAGCAGATCGGTGACGTCGGTGCCGGTGGCGGCGGCGATCGCCTGCAACAGCGAAAGCTTCGGCTCGCGCTTGCCGTTCTCGATCAGGCTCAGCTGGCTGCCGGCGACGCCGACGATCGCGCCGAGCTCGTCGAGGGTGAGCCCGTGCGACACCCGTTGATGGCGGATGCGATGACCGAGCGTCGACAGCTCTAGGGACGTGGCTGGCATTCCTTGAGCATAGCGAAAGAATCACGTTTCTTGACGACGTCAGGGCATGCAAATCCGTCGTGAGGAGCTCAATCTGGAAGAGACCCCTCCGGATCGCCCCACCGACGCCACGCTGAAGGAGCCCGACATGGCCATCGCCGACATGTTCACCCGCCCGACCGCCATTCGCACCGCCACGGGGGCCGACGCGGCCGACGAGCCCCGCGGCGGGTTCGGGATGCGACCGGTCCTGGCCGGCGCAGGCTTGGAGGCGCTGCTCGCCTGGGTCGACGAGGTCGCCGCCCTGACGCAGCCCGCGCGCATCCACTGGGTCGACGGTTCCCGCGCCGAGAACGAGGCTCTTCTTCGCCAGCAGGTCGACGAAGGCAAGCTCATCAAGCTCAACCCCGAGTGGCGACCGGGCTCCTACCTCGCCCGCTCGCACCCGAGTGACGTCGCTCGCACGGAGGCGCGCACCTTCATCGCCTCGGCGCGACAGGAGGATGCCGGCCCCACCAACAACTGGGCACAGCCCGATCAGATCCGGGCGACCATCACCCCCCTGTTCGAGGGGTCGATGCGGGGGCGCACGATGTACGTCGTGCCCTTCTCGATGGGCGCCGTCGGCGGTCCGCTCTCGCACATCGGCGTACAGATCACCGACAGCGCGTACGCGGTGACCTCGATCGGCATCATGACGCGCGTCGGCACTGCGGTGCTGGAGCAGATCGCCGCCGGCAAGCCCTGGGTCAAGACGGTGCACTCGGTCGGCGCGCCCCTGGCCCCCGGCCAGGAAGACGTCGCCTGGCCCTGCAACGACGAGAAGTACATCGTGCACTTTCCCGACACGCTCGAGGTGTGGTCGTTCGGATCGGGCTACGGCGGCAACGCGATCCTCGCGAAGAAGTGCTTCGCACTGCGCATCGCCTCGGTCATCGGACGTGAGGAGGGGTGGCTCGCCGAGCACATGCTGCTGATCCGCGTTATCAGCCCGGAGGGCAAGCGCTTCCACCTCGCCGCCGCCTTCCCCTCGGCGTGCGGCAAGACCAATCTCGCAATGCTGCGTCCCACGATCCCGGGATGGCGGGTCGAGACCCTCGGCGACGACATCGCGTGGCTTCGCCCCGGCGAAGACGGTCGGCTCCGGGCCATCAATCCCGAGGCCGGATTCTTCGGGGCGGCGCCGGGAACGGGCGCGTCGACCAACGTGGCCGCCGTCGAAACGCTCTGGGGCAACACGATCTTCACGAACGTGGCTCTGCGTCCCGACGGAGACGTGTGGTGGGAGGGTCTCACCGACGACGTGCCGCAGGAGCTGATCGACTGGGAGGGCAAGCCCTGGACCCCGGCCATGGGCCGCCCGGCCGCCCACCCCAACTCGCGCTTCACCGTCAGCGCGGGACAGTGCCCGCAGATCGCCCCCGACTGGGAGACGCCCGAGGGCGTGCCGCTGGACGGCATCCTGTTCGGCGGGCGCCGCGCTACGAACGTCCCGCTCGTGCTGGAGGCCACCGATTGGACCCACGGTGTGTTCCTCGGCTCGAACATCTCCTCCGAGCGCACCGCCGCTGCCGAAGGGACCGTCGGCGAGCTGCGCCGCGACCCCTTCGCGATGCTGCCGTTCTGCGGCTACAACATGGCGGACTACTTCGGCCACTGGCTCAAGGTCGGCCAGCGTCTGCGCTTCGACCGCGCCCCGCGCATCTTCCAGGTCAACTGGTTCCGCAAGGGCGAGGACGGCCGCTTCCTCTGGCCGGGATTCGGCGACAACGCACGCGTGATCGACTGGATCATCCGCCGCATCGAGGGAGTGGTCCCCGCCATCGACAGCCCGATCGGACGGCTGCCGCGCACGGAGGATCTGAACCTCGACGGCATCGAGGTGCCCGATGCCGACCTCGACGCCCTGTTCGCGATCGACCGCGACCTGTGGCTGCAGGAGGCCGAGCTCACGGAGGAGTTCTACCGCACGTTCGAGGGGCGGGTGCCGCCGGCCCTGTACGCCGAACTCGCCGCTCTTCGCTACCGCCTCAAGCTCGCGGCGGTGGGGTGATACGGCTGACGCGCACGCGTGTGTCGTGATCGCGGCTCAGACGAGCAGCTGGTGCTTCGCGAGGTCGCGGTACAGCGGGACGGTCTCGACGAGTTCGGAGTGGGTGCCCTGCCCGACGACCCTGCCGTGGTCCATCACGACGATCAGATCGCTGTCCACGACGGTCGACAACCGGTGCGCGATCACGACGAGCGTCCGCCCCGAGGCGACGGCGTCGATCGCCTCGCGCATGCGCTGCTCGTTGAGGCCATCGAGCGATGACGTCGACTCGTCCAGCAGCAGAATCGGGGGAGCAGCCAGCAGCGCTCGGGCGATCGCGAGCCGCTGCCGTTCGCCGCCCGACAGCATGACACCGGCCTCACCCACCGGTGCGTCCAGGCCCAGATGCGAGCGCTCCAGCACCTCGCCGAGGTTCACGGCGCGCAGCACGCGCACGCACTCCTCGTCGGATGCCGACGGCGACGCCAACCGCAGGTTGTCGGCGATCGTCCCGGCGAGGGTCGGTGCATCCTGCTCGACATAGCCGAGCTGGGCGCGCAGCCGCGTGCGGTCGATGCCGCGGAGATCGACGCCGTCGAGCAGGATCGAGCCGGCCGTCGGGTCGTAGAACCGCTCGATCAGTGCGAGGGTGGTGGACTTGCCCGCACCCGACGGCCCGACCAGGGCGACGCGCGCCCCGCGCGGGACGCGGAACGACACGCCGCGCAGCACCTCGCCGGCCGCTTCCGAGACCGCCACCGTCGCGTCGGCGTGGGCCTCGGCGAGCAGGGCCGCCGCCTCGGTCTCCGAGCGACGGCGCGCGCTGACCACGGCATCCGGATACGCGAAATGCACGTCGCGGAACTCGATCGCCGACGTCGTCTCGTGGTTCTCGTGCGCGGCGGCCGTCGAGATCGGGGAGGTGCCGACGGCGACGGATGCCGCGACCTCCGCATCGCACGCCGTCTCGGTGCGCAGGTCCAGCATCTCCTGGATGCGTCCCAGTGCGCCCAGGGCCTGCCCGACCGAGGTGATCGCTCCGAAGAACGAGCCGAGGGGCTGCACGAGGAAGAGCAGGAACATCACGAACGTCACCAGCCCGGCGATCGTGATCGCGCCGGAGGCGACGCGGAGGCCGCCGACGCCGAGGACGACGAGCAGCGACAGCTGGAGGGCGACGCCGGCGACCGGCACTACGAACGCCGATGCCTTCGCGACCTGCACGCCGGCCTCGTACGCACCGCGGGCCGTGTGCTCGATGCTCTCGCGTTCACGTTCGGACGCACCCGAGGCGCGGATCGTGCGGATCGATCCGACGGCGCGCTCCACCCCCGAGGCCAGCTCGCCCACCTTCTCCTGCTGCACGGCGGTCGCCCGGCGGATCCGCCCGCTGAGCGCCACCACGACGGCGACCGATGCGCCGACGACGACCAGGATGAGCACCAGCAGCACCGGATCGATGATGAACATCGCCACGATCGCCCCGACGAAGATGAGCGCATTGCCGATCGAGTCCGCCAGCCCCTGGGTGAGCACCGCGTACAGCAGGGTCGTGTCGGTGCCGACGCGCGAGACGAGGTCGCCCGTGCGCCGCGCGTCGTACTCCTGCACGGGAAGGTGCAGCAGCTGTGCGATGAGACGGCGCCGACTCGAGTAGACGACCGCCGTGCCCGTGCGCTGCAGGAGGAAGTGCTGGATGCCGCTGATCACCGAGGAGGCGACGACGAGACCCACCAGCACCCATACCAGCAGACCCAGCGGGTTCTGCTTCTGCACCCGGTCGATGACCTGGCCGACCACCAGCGGCTGGGCGAGGGTCGCGACGGCGGCGAGCACGCTCAGCACCGCGACGACGACGAGGACGCCCTTCTGCTCGAAGACGAAGGGGAGCAGCTGTCGCAGACTCGCGCGAGGACCGTCATCGGGGGCGCGGCGGCGGGAGCGGGAAGGGCGGGTGGTGCTGGCAGAGGACATGAGGCGCTTTCCTGCGGTGTTCGGGTACTTCTATCTTCCCTCTCGGCGACGGCTGCCGGTGCCGCACGGTGTCGCAGGCCCTGGGTAGGGTGGATCGGTGCCTGCTCCTGTCATCTCCGCGCATCAGCTCGTGAAGTCCTACAAGGTCAAGGGCAAGCCCGACTTCGTCGCCGTCGACGGGCTCAGCTTCGAGGTCGCGCCCGGTGAGTCGTTCGGTCTTCTCGGTCCCAACGGCGCCGGCAAGTCGACGACGATGAAGATGATCGGTGCGGTCTCCACCCGCTCCGGCGGCGACCTGCAGATTCTCGGCCTCGACCCGGACCGCTACGGTCCCGAGATCCGCTCGCGGCTCGGCGTCGTGCCGCAGCAGGACAACCTCGACGGCGAGCTCAACGCCCGCGAGAACCTGTACATCTACGGCCGGTACTTCGGTCTTTCGAGCAAGGTGTGCCATGAGAAGGCCGATGAGCTGCTCGCCTTCGCGCAGCTCGAGGACAAGGCGAAGAACAAGGTCGACCAGCTCTCCGGCGGCATGAAGCGGCGCCTCACCATTGCGCGCGGCCTCATCAACGACCCGCGCATCCTGCTGCTCGACGAGCCGACCACCGGCCTCGACCCGCAGGCACGCCACGTCCTCTGGGATCGCCTGTTCCGCCTCAAGGAGCGGGGCACGACCCTGGTTCTCACGACCCACTACATGGACGAGGCCGAACAGCTCTGCGATCGACTCATCGTCGTCGACAAGGGCCGCATCATGGCGGAGGGCACCCCGGCATCCCTCATCCGCGAGCACTCCAGCCGGGAAGTGCTCGAAGTGCGCTTCGGCTCCGACCGCAACGCCCAGGTCGCGGGCAGCCTCGGCGGCATCGGCGAGCGGGTCGAGGTGCTTCCCGACCGCATTCTCATCTACGCGGACAACGGCGAGGCCGCTCTCGAACGCATCACCGGACAGGGGCTCGAGCCGATCACCTCGCTGGTGCGGCGCTCGTCGCTGGAAGACGTGTTCCTGCGCCTCACGGGAAGGTCGCTGATCGAATGAGCGCCGCCCAGACGGATGCCGGGACGCACCCCAGCCTGGACGAACTGCGTGCCGAAGCGATGCAGTGGGGGCGCAAGCCCCGCCGCCGCGGCGGGTGGTACGTCACCGAGCACATGGTCCGCGCGATGCGCGCCTACGGGTGGACGATCATCGTCGGCGCGGTCGGTCAGCCCATCCTGTACCTGCTGGGGCTCGCCGTGGGCCTGGCGGCCCTCATCCGCGTGCCGATCGTCGATCACGGCCAGGAGGTGAGCTACCTCATATTCGTCGCTCCGGCGCTGCTGGCGACCGCGACGATCTCGGTGGCCAGCGAGGAGCTCACCTACCCGGTCATGGCGGGCTTCAAATGGCGCCGCTACTTCTACGGCTTCAACGCCTCGCCGCTGTCGAGCCCGCAGATCGCCAACGGCGTCGTCGCCGGAGCGACGGCGCGGATGGTCGTCGCCTCGGCTGCCTACTACCTCATCGTGTGGCTGCTGCCCTTCGGCGCGGTGCCTCACCCCGCGACGGGATGGCTCGCGGTGTTCGCCGGTGTGCTGGCCGGGCTCGCCTTCGGCATCCCGCTCATGGCCTATGCGGGCTCGATCGAAGACGACAAGGGACAGTTCGCTCTCGTGCAGCGCTTCCTCTTCATGCCGATGTTCCTCTTCTCCGGAACGTTCTATCCGCTGGACTCGCTGCCGCTGTGGTTGCAGTGGATCGGGTGGGTCTCACCGCTCTGGCACGGCGCCGAACTCGGACGCGTCGCCACATACGGCGCGGCGGTGGACCCGGTGATGGTCACGGTCCACCTCGTCTATCTGCTCGCCCTCGCGGTGGTCGGCTACCTGTTCGCCCGCCGCGTCTTCACCGAGAGGCTCGCGAAGTGAGCGCCGTCGTCGAGGTGTCCTCCACCGTGGCCCGTCGCGGGGGCGTGCGCGCGCTGTGGGCGGGCAACCCCGGTGCCGTCGTCCAGCGCGGCCTCATCGCCGCGCGGTCTTCCAGCTGGGCGGTCGTGCTCTCGGGCTTCTTCGAGCCGGTGTTCTACCTCGCCTCGATGGGCATCGGTCTCGGCGCGCTGATCGGCGACGTCGAGACCGCCCAGGGCGCGAGCGTCAGCTACGCCGCCTTCATCGCGCCGGCGCTGCTGGCCGTCTCGGCGATGAACGGGGCGATCTACGACTCCACGTGGAACGTCTTCTTCAAGCTCAACTACGGCAAGCTCTACGAGGGCATGCTCGCCACCTCGCTCGGCCCGCTCGATGTCGCCCTGGGCGAGATCCTCTACGCGCTGCTGCGTGGGCTGGCGTATGCGACCGGGTTCATGATCATCATGCAGATCCTCGGGCTCAACCTCGCCTGGACGGCGGTGCTCGCCCTGCCCGCGGTGGTCCTGATCGCGTTCGGCTTCGCGAGTCTCGGCATGGCCGTCACCAGTTACATGAAGACGTTCCAGCAGATGGACTGGATCAACTTCGTGCTGCTGCCGATGTTCCTCTTCTCCGCCACCTTCTACCCGATCACGGTCTACCCGGGCTGGGTGCAGCAGATCGTCATGGCGCTGCCGCTGTGGCACGGGGTCGAGCTGATCCGGGGGCTGACGACCGGCATCCTCAACGTCGACATGCTGTGGCACGTCCTCTATTACGTCGCGATGATCGCGATCGGTCTCGTGTTCACCACGAAGCGGCTGCGCGCGCTGTTCCTCGACTGAGCGGCCGCCGTTCGTGCGTGAGTCGTCAGAGTGAGCCGGTCTCGCCGAGGCCGATGTTCGTCTCGTAGTCGACGTCCTTGGTCTCGCGGGAGAGGATCAGTGCGATGAGGGTGAGCACGGCGGAGCCCGACAGGTAGAGGCCCACGAGCCACGGCTCGCCGCCGCCGGCGGCCCACAGCCCCAGTGCGATCGACGGTGCGACGGCGGCGCCGAGGATCGACGAGACGTTGTAGGCGATCGCCGAGCCGGTGTAGCGGACGTTCGTCGGGAAGAGCTCCGGCAGCACGGCGCCCATGGGGCCGAAGGTGGCTCCCATCAGCATGAAGCCGAACACGAGGAAGGCCTGCACCAGCGCACCCGTGAACTTCGGATCGACGGCCGGAAGCAGGAAGACGTTGAACGTGAGGCCGAGCACGCCGATCAACGCCGTGACCCAGATGAGGAGCTTGCGGCGGCCGACCGCGTCGGCGATGGGGCCCGACAGCAGGGTGAACACCCCGAAGAACACCACGCCGATGATCTGCATGATGACGAAGTCGGTGTAGCCGAAGCCGAGGCCGGCGACCGGCGCATCCGTCGCCTTCGTGCCGTAGGCGAGGGTGAAGCTCGTCATCAGGTAGAAGAGCACGTAGGTGGCCAGCATGATGAACGTGCCGAGGATAAGGTTCTTCCAGTGTCCGCGGACGACCTCACCCAGGGGGAAGCGGCGGATCGCGCCCTTCTTCTCTGCGGTCGTGAACGTCTCGGACTCGACGAGCTTCAGTCGCACCCACAGACCGATGATGACCATGACCGCCGAGAAGAGGAACGGCACGCGCCAGCCCCACGCGAGGAAGGCCTCCGAGCGCTGCATCGGCCCGTCGGGGTGGGGGAGGGCGAAGTTGATCACGAGGAAGAGCGCGTTGGCGATGATGAAGCCGATGGGTGCGCCCAGCTGGGGGAACGTGCCGTACCAGGCGCGCTTTCCCTGGGGGGCGTTCTCGGTTGCGACGAGCGCGGCGCCCGACCACTCGCCACCGAGCGCGAAGCCCTGGAACAGGCGCAGCACGAGCAGCAGCAGCGCAGCCCACCACCCGATGTTGCCGTAGGTGGGCAGGCATCCGATGAGGAAGGTCGCGATGCCCATCGTGAGCAGCGATGCGACAAGGGTGGCCTTGCGGCCGAAGCGGTCGCCGAAGTGGCCGAACACGACGGCGCCGATGGGTCGGGCGATCATCGCCGCGCCGAACACGGCGAACGACGACAGAAGAGCCGTCGTGTCGTCGCCGGTCGGGAAGAACAGCGCCGGGAAGACCAGAACGGCGGCGGTCGCGTAGACGTAGAAGTCGTAGAACTCGATCGTCGTGCCGACCAGGCTCGCGGTGATCACGCGAGCGCGGGAGTTGACGGGCGCGGCGGGGGCCGCGGTGGCGGTGGACATGCGCAGAGGCTACCTATCGATGAAAACTCGTAGGTCCTCGTGGGACGCACCGGTGGTGGGCGTCCGGGGCAGGGGTGTGTGCAGCGGGCGCCGCGACAATGAGGTCACCGGGGCGCCGGCAGGTTCCCGGCGCACGGATAAAGAGTCTACGCCGCGTGGCGCGTCTCGTTCGTGCAGCGGGAACCGGCCGGCGTCGACGCGGTCAGCGCCAGAGGACGGCGAGGGCGGCGTTGAGGAAGGTCAGGATGCCGACCAGCCAGAACATGGCCGGCGGCACGGATCCGGTCTTGCGCTGGCGTGCGGTGCCGATGCCCAGCAGAGCGCCGATCGCGAGCAGCACGACGAGCTTGACGCCCAGCTTCGTGTAGTTGAGCGGGTAGTCGATGCCCCACGGCGCGGCCAGGGCGAGGCCGGCGACGGCGGCGACGAGCATGCCCCACGTCATCAGGCGGGTGACGCGCCGCTGTCCCACCGCCTCGACGACCCAGGCGCCGAAGAGGATGGCGAATCCGGTGAGGTGGACGAGGACGACGGCGTGACGCAGGATCTCCATGCCTTCAGCCTAACTGATAGTGCGCGCGTCCGCGCCCCCCCCCGGTCGTTGAGCGAGCGCAGCGAGTCGAAACGCGCCGGGGCTGAGGACGTTTCGACTCGGCGCTGCGCGCCTCGCTCAACGACCGGAAGCGACGTAACTCCGGTCGTTGAGCGAGCGTAGCGAGTCGAAACGCGGTCCCCTGTGGACTGCCGCCGTGGCAACCGTCGCGGACGACTAACGTCGCGGCATGCCGTTCGTGTACATGCTCCGTTGCGCCGACGGCACGTTGTACGTCGGCAGCACGCTCGATCTCGATCGGCGCCTCGCCCAGCATGCCGCCGGGGAGGGAGCCGTCTACACGCGGAGACGCCTGCCGGTCGAGCTGGTGTGGAGTGCGGAGATGGCGCGTGTCTCCGATGCCTTCGCGTGGAAGAAGCGGTTGCAGGGATGGAGCCACGCGAAGCGGCTCGCCTACGCGCAGGGCGGCATCGATGCCGTGCGCGGGTGGAGCGCGCGTCACCGCCGAGGCTGAGGGCGTTTCGACTCGGCGCTGCGCGCCTCGCTCAACGACCGGGATGAGAGCCCCGGTCGTTGAGCGAGCGCAGCGAGTCGAAACGCGGCTTCTGGTCGGTGCGGTGTCAGCCGCGAAGGCGCTGCAGCAGCAGCGCGGTGCGCAGCGCGGCATCCGCGGCTTCCGCGCCCTTGTCCTCCTTCGAGCCCGGAAGGCCCGCCCGGTCGATGCCCTGCTGCTCGTCGTCCAGGGTCAGCACCCCGAAGCCGACCGGCTTGCCGGTGTCGAGGGCGACACGGGTGAGGCCGTCGGTGGCCGCCGACGACACGAAGTCGAAGTGGGGTGTGCCCCCGCGGATGATGACACCGAGTGCGACGACGGCGTCCGCCCCGGCATCCAGGGCCGCCTTCGCCGCGACGGGCAGCTCGAACGAGCCGGGAACGCGCTCCAGGCTCCACTCGGCCCCGGATGCCGCGAGCACCCGCTCCGCGCCGGCGATCAGGCCGTCGGTGATGACGTCGTGCCAGAGGCCGGCGATGACGACGACCCGCAGTCCGGTCGCGTCGATCGGGACGGTCTGGGGGGCTCCGTCGCCGCTCATGCGTGCTCCTCCGTGCTGTGGGCGAGAGCCGCGTCGAGCTCTGCCGCGCTGATGATGTGGCCCATGCGATCGCGCTTGGTGGCCAGGTACTGATGGTTGTTGGCGCCGACGCCGACGAGCAGCGGCACCTGCTCGACGATATCGAGTCCGAGCTCGCGCAGCTGCTTCACCTTGTCGGAGTTGTTGGTCAGGAGCCGGATGCTGTCCACACCCAGATCCGCGAGGATGCCGCCGGCTGCCGCGTAGTCGCGGGCGTCGGCGGGCAGGCCCAGCGCGAGGTTCGCATCGACGGTGTCGAGGCCCCGCTCCTGCAGGCTGTAGGCGCGCAGCTTGTTGATGAGGCCGATGCCGCGGCCCTCGTGGCCGCGCATGTAGATGACGACGCCGCCGTCCTTGTCGATGCGCTCCAGCGCGGCGTCCAGCTGCGGGCCGCACTCGCACTTCTGGGAGCCAAAGGCTTCACCGGTGAGGCACTCGGAGTGCACGCGCACGAGCGGGGCCTTCTCGGTGAGGTCACCCGAGACGACCGCGATGTGGTCGGTGCCGGTCACGCGGTCCTTGTACGCCAGAAAGCGGAACGTTCCGTGCGAGGTGGGCACGGTCGCCTCGGCGCGCAGGCTCACGCGGCGCTTCTGGGCCGCCGCCTGCGCAGCGGGCGCGGCGACCGGTTCGACCTCGTCGAGGTAGGCGATGAGCTGTTCGATCGTGATCACCGGAACGCCCTCCCGCTCGCCCATCTCCATCAGACCCGGCAGACGCATCATCGACCCGTCCTCGGCGACGACCTCGCCGATCGCCGCGACAGGCTGCAGACCCGCGAGACGCATCAGCTCGACGCCGGCCTCGGTGTGACCCGCACGCTCGCGCACGCCGCCGTCCACCGCGCGCAGCGGCAGGATGTGACCCGGCCGGATCACCGACGACGGCACGGATGCCGGGTCGGCCAGCACATTGAGGGTGTGCGAGC